>CANCBY010000076.1 GCA_947374445.1 Pseudobdellovibrionaceae bacterium | reverse complement strand
GCTGGATCTTGATTCGATCCGACTTTAACAACCATGCCTAAGCTCACGCGGGGCAAAGTGTCATCTTGGACGAAAATAATTTTTAACCCATTAGGCAAAGTCTCTTCTTGAAAACTTCTAAGTTGAAACTCTTTTTCAGATGAACCACTAGATACTGAGCTAGAACCCAAAGAGCCTGTCGAGCAAGACGCCAAAATTAAAGCTAAATTCAAAGCCAGAAGTGATCCACAACCTATTTTTAAAAAGTTTTTATTTTTCATGGTTTTACCACTTTCTTAGGAAGAAGAACTGCAACAACTTCGCTTTTTGCATGAATATATTTTTGCGCCACTCTTTGAATGTCCTCGACAGTGACCGCGTTGTACTTATCCAAATCTGTGTACATTTTTTCATAAGACCCTAAAAGAATCTCATTGATTGCAAAGGCATTTGCTTTGCCGTCAACAGTCATCAAACCATCTACAAAATCTTTCATGATTTGATTTTTTACTTTTTGTAATTCTGTTGCCGAAATTTTTTCAGCTTTCATTTTATCTAGCTCTGCTTTAACCATTCTTTGAGCGGGCTTCCAGTCTTTGCCTGGCAATAAACTCACAAGTGCCGTGAAGCTGCCCGGATTTGAACCTGTCGAATTGTAAGATCCAGCAGAGGCTGCGATCTGTTTTTCATAAACCAATTTCTTATGTAGACGAGAAGAGCTTCCGTTACCCAAAACCCCAGACAGCAAATCTAAAGCGTAAGAGTCCGGATGACCAGCCTCAACGCCCGGGTAACCAACAATCAACGTTGGGCTCTGTACATCGCCTTCGACTTCCTTGAAACGGCTTTTTAAAATTGGCGGCTCGGTCGGATAGCTTCGTGCTGGTAAAGTCTTGGCTTCAAGTCCACCGTAATATTTTTCGATCATGACTTTTACTTTTGCCGTGTCAAAATCTCCAACCAATACAAGAACGGCATTGTTAGGAACATAAAACTGATCGTAAAACTTTTTTAGCTTTTCAGAAGTGTAAGCTTGAATGTCTTTCATCCAGCCGATCACAGGCCATTTGTAAGGATGCACTTCATACATCAATGACATAAAAGACTCTCGTAATAACCCTGACGGATTATTATCCACTCGCCATCTGCGCTCTTCACCCACGACTTGCAATTCGCTGGTTAAATCTTCGGGCTTCAAAGTCAGATAGCGCATGCGATCGACTTCCATGTCCATCATCAATTCTAATTTTGAACTTGGAAGATTTTCATAAAACCCTGTGTAATCGGCTGTGGTAAAAGCATTATTAGTTATGCCGTTTTCGTGCAGCACTCTATCAAAATCTTTGCCTGAATATTTCTTAGCCCCCTTGAACATCATATGCTCAAGCATGTGGGCCGCACCGGTAACACCTTCGGACTCATCTCTTGAACCCACACGGTACCAAGTATGATAACTGATCATCGGCACCGAGTGGTCTTCGTGCAAAAGCACTGTCAGTCCATTGGCCAATTGATAGCGGGTGACCGGCAGGTTGATCTGTAAATTATTGTTCGAATTGTTTTGTGGTTTTTTAATCTCTGCAAGAGCAGCAGAGCCAAAGGTCAACGAAGCGGCAAGCACAGACCCAAAAAGTGCAGACAATTTCATGAGAAGCCTCCTAACGGCTTCTCATATTACTGCACAACAAACTCCGAGAAGTAAACGTCCTTCACAACGCCCTTGTCTAAGATACCGTTGATCTCCATCGCGATGCGGTCCTTCAAAAAAAGTTTACCTTGAATACTTTCGAGGTCGCCAAAGGTCCGTTCATTCAACATGCGCACAATTTTATCACGGGCTTTAGCCCTGTTATCAGGACCAATGATTTCTTCAAAACCATCTTTGCCAAGCATCTCTAAATTTACTTCTAGGCGAATGGTGCGCTTCGGTTCGCCATCAAGATTTACTGTGAACTTGTCCATGGTATAGATCAACGGGCCTTGGCCACCTTCAGCTCCGCCTGCTTTTTCTTCGGCTTCTTTTTCTTGAGCTAAATGCTCTTCCGTGATTTGCGGAGCGTGCCAGCCCAAAGTCGAGGCGTAAACTAAAAAACCACCCCAACCAATCACCGCGATATTCACGACGGCAAAAGCAATCTGCATAATCAGAAGGATGTTCAGGGGCTTTTTCTCTTTTGCATCTTTTTTTTCTTCAGCCATAGTGACTCTTCATCGGTCACCTAGACCGAAGTCTAAAGGCGTTCGCAATAAGATTTTCTACAAAATTTTGAAAATTTCGTCGAAGTTATGAGCTGCCGCTGAAACAAGACTCCCATTTCTCCCAAATGCGATACAGAATAGAACCAATGCGACTCTTGAGGCATCCTCTACTAAACTCAGCAAACTGGTCTGCTGCGCTATTTTTGGCCGGGCTGTCTATTGCCCTTTGCCTGACACCAGCCTCGTCTTACTCTGAGACAAACGTCGTCGACCCAACTCCGCAAAAAACGCCCGAGCCCGCAAGCTACCCGGAAGGTTTGATCTCGATTCCTGACAACGATCATTTCTCGAAGTTTGTTTTTGTGGTTGGCAAAAAAGAGCGCACCCTCTGGGTGATTGAACGCATGGGTGACGAGCTCAAGATTATTGAAAGCTTTGCGACCGACATGGGCAAGAATGATGGCGAAAAAACAAAAGCCAATGACTCTCGCACACCCACAGGAATTTACTTTTTGCAAAAGCGGATGACTCAACCTGAAATCCCATTCTCGCTTTATGGCAATCTCGCTTTTGCAACAGACTATCCCAACATTTTTGATAAGCGTGATGCTAAGACAGGTTCAGGCATTTGGCTGCACGCAGTTCCAGACTCTGTGGCACTCACTCGCGGCAGCCGCGGCTGTGTTGTGGTCCGCAACCAAGTCATTCAAAAATTACAAAAGTATGTAAAGCTGGGGCAAACACCGCTGGTGATCTTCAACGAAGTTCATTTTGTAACTTACGAAAAGCATCTTGAGCTAAGAAAAAAATATCGCGATTTTTTCGAAGGCTGGAGAAAAACTTGGGAAGAGCAAGATGTTGATTCTTACATCCGCTTTTACGATGCTAGTTTTAAGAATGACCAGATGGATTACAAAAAGTGGTACCGCCACAAGAAGCGCCTAAAGGCCCTCTATAAATCCATCAAGGTTGATCTTAGCACTCCGCTTATCATTCAAAACAAAGATCAAGTTGTGATCAGAACTCTGCAAAAATATGCCTCAGATCTTCATCAAGATTTTGGTGAAAAAACAATTCATGCGCGCGAAAGTGCAAACGATGGAATGTTTGGATTTAAAATTATCCGTGAAGACTGGATGGGCATGACAGAATCCGCCACAACACCAGCGGCAGCAACAACCGAAGCGCCCTCAAGCGCTTCGAATCCGTAAAAAATCTAAATGACTTAAATGATTTAAAAAAGCGCGCTAGCTTAATGCTGTTCTGGCTTTTCTTTTTTATCGAGATCAATCGGCTCAGACTGAGGAGCCAAATCTGGAAGTTTCTCTAACTGAGTTTTTAATTCTTCTTTAGTCAAAATACCTGAGTTCAAGTTGTACTCAGTCAATCGTGAATCAAATTTCAAATTTTTCATCGCTTTATCTAAAGACATAGATTTTCCTCTCAATTCCAATACTTAGGGCCACCGTCATCTCGCGTCGGCTTGTCGTTGTCAACCACCAGGCGCAATTTGCCAGCGCCTTTCTTTTTAGCCGTCTTTTTCCATTGAGACTGCTGAATGCGAGTCCATGCCAAAAGAGTCAAATAGCCTGTGAGCAAACCACCAAGATGGGCCAAATTGGCAACCTCACCACCAGTGACGCCTGCCGTCAGCATCGAGACCACCTCAATAGCTCCCAAAATGGTCACAAAAACTTTGGCCTTCATCGGAAAAATCGCCATAAAATACATGGTTCTTTCGCCAAAAAGAATCCCGTAGGCGAGCAGCATCCCAAAGATCGCGCCCGAAGCTCCCACCACCGGCACAACCAAGCCGGTCTGCCCACCGGTAAAAGCCGAATAAATCGCCATAATAAAACTGTAAAGAATACCCGCCCCGGCACCGCAGATCATGTAGTACGAGAGAAAAAACTTCCAGCCCCAGCGCTGCTCGAGCTCGACGCCGATGAACCACAACATCATCATATTAAACAAAATATGCGACACCTGAAGCGCATGCAAAAACATGTACGTGAAAGGCTGCCACAGAAAAAATTCATAAATCAGTTTACCAGGGTAGAGAGCAAAATAGCGATTGAATGGAACTCCACCATAGCCCTCAAGAAGAAGCTGAAAACAAACCCACACCACAACATTGATGATAATGAGCCAACGAACGGTGGGTGTGAGAGAGAAATTGACGTTGAGTTGTTGCTGCTTCATTTGAACTATTCCTCTGTTTTACTTTTAATTCTTTCAGTCGACTCGATATTCTGGCTTTGCAAGCTCCTGATGAAGACTCTGATAACTTGCTTCAAGGTCTGTCGGAAGCGCTTTTGTTTCTGCAATCAATGGAAAAAAGTTTAAGTCCCCCGTCCATCGCGGGACAATATGAAAATGCAAATGCTCTGGAATTCCAGCACCAGCAACAGCCCCATGATTCAAGCCAGAATTAATTCCCGCAGGAGAAAAGGCCGCGGTGATCGCTCGAAACGCCAGCCTGAATGTTTGATGAAGATCGGTGTACTCTGCATCCGAAAGTTTTAGCAAGTCGCCGCAATGACGTTGAGGCAAAACCAAGACATGCCCGGGGTTGTACGGGAATTTATTCATCACAATCATCGAATGCTGAGACTTAAATAGCAAAAGGCTTTCAAAGGAAACACCTGCCTGTTTAGACTCACAAAACACACAGCCAGAAGTTTTGATCAACTTACGAACATACTTCAATCGATCCGGGCGAAATAAAACATCTCGCTCAACAGGCCAGATCTGTTCGCCAATTTTCATTGTCAATGTTGAAGCTTTTTTTTCAACAAGCTTTTTTGCAGGCTTGTTTTTCGCATGCGAATTAGACTGCAACTTAGACTGCGATTTAGATTTTATTTTATTTTTTTTGGTCTTACCAGAAACTGGCATTACCAGCTCCCAGGCATCAAAAATAACGGACGATTTGCAAGCTCTGTGTGAAGAACTTTTCTCAAAGCCAGGTCAATCGCAGACTCAAGACCGCGGCTCTTTTGAAAACTGCTCTCAGCATCGTCATCACCACCACCAGCTTGAGCTGTGATCATCTCTAAAAGCCCTGCATGACGTTTGGGTGGTTCAAAAATATCGTAATCATCCAAGCCAGCAAGATCAGATGCCAATTCGTAAGCATCATCCACAGTTCCGATCTCATCAGCAAAACCGAGCTTCACGCCGGTGGCTCCAGTAAAAACTCGGCCATCTGCATACTGTGACACAAAATCAATTTTTAACCCGCGCCCATCTGCCACAGCCTGCTTGAACTGACCGTACACATCGTTGATCAACTCTTGAAACAGCTCTCGCTCATCGGGTCTCATGGCACGGTATTCAGCGCCTGAATCTTTGTACTTTCCGGTGTTAATAGAAAAGCGCGAAACCTTGGCCCAGTCATAGAGCTTTTCAAGGTTCATAAACTCCATGATCACGCCAATGGATCCCATCATTGTTCCTGGAGCGACAACAATTTTATCGGCAGCAACAGCCGCATAATAAGCGCCACTCGCCATCAATCCGGTTGAAACAACAACTACAGGTTTTTTCAAAGTCTGTCGTACTTTCAAAATCTCTGTGTAGATTTCTTGTGAGGGTCCAACGACTCCTCCTGGAGAATTAACTTCGATAACGATCGCCTTGATGTTTTCGTCTTCACGATATTTTTTAAGCTGCTTCAAAAATTTTTTGCCATCAATTATCACGCCATCAAGTTCTAATTTCAAAATCGAATTGTGCTTCGCGACTTTGACTGCGTCTTCGCCACCCTTAAAAAAGGCTGATACCGAAGAGCCGACAGCAAATAAAAACAATCCGATAAAAACAAAAAACAAAACCGCTAACATCAACCAAGGATTTTTACGCATATGAATTTAAACCTTCTGGCACTCGGCCCAAAATCTCAGTTCAAAAATGATATAGCTTTCGTGCTCCGGTATCCAGAAACTCTTATCAATTAGCCCAATAACGACGCTTAAGGCCGACAATCGCCACGACTAGATAAATATCTGAAGCCTTCTAGACCTAAAGACCCTCCAAGCAATACAAGATCTCTAGACATCGCAGCTCCGACTGCTAAATTATAATGCGATGAAACAGATCAACTCGAAAACCACTTATTACTTTAAGCGCCTTTTCCCAATCTTCTGGATCGGATTCGTGCTCATCTTTTCGGGATTTATTCTTTATGCTTCCTATTGCAACCCCAGCAAACAAATCCTGCCCGCGCTAATCATGCCTCTCTTTATGACCCTCATTGGCGGCCTTCTCTTTAAGCATCTCGTTTTCTCGCTGATGGATGAGGTCTATGATTGCGGCGACTACTTGCTGATTCGAAACAAGAACAAAGAAATAAAAATCAATCTCACGCAAATCATGAACGTGAGCTACATCGAGGTCATCAATCCAAAACGCGTCACACTCAGCCTAAGAGAGCCCTGCGAATTTGGCGACGAAATCTCATTCACCCCACCACAAAGATTTACTCTCAACCCATTCCAAATTAATCCCATGGTCAAAGACCTCATCCAACGAATCGATCGCGCCCGCTCACAAAAATAACCACCACGCCGAAGCGCCCGCCAAAAAAACAAAACTCTGAAAACTTTGTTTTCAGAGTTGCCGCCCGAGCCCATAAACCCCATCAAATAGCAGTTCTCCCCGAGAGCGGAGATCGCCAAGCCCCCGAACTTTCCAAGAAGCAAGCCTCCGCAAAACCAAAAAAAAGCCCCAGGTTTTCACCCAGGGCTTTGAAATTCCGTAAATTCCTAAAAAAGACTTAGTCTTTCTTAGTTGCACCCTTAAGCTGATCAGCAAAGAGGTCGCCGAAAGATGTTTTAGAAGTGCTTGTCGCCTTCTTAACATAGTCTTCAACGTCTGCTTTTGCTTCTCTGAGCTTCACAAGTTTTGATGAAAGACCGATCTTACGAGCGTCTTTATCAATCGAGATCACTTCAGCTTTTACAGACTCGCCGACTTTGACGAAATCTTCTGGCTTAGTAATACGATCAGTTGTGAGTTCAGAAATGTGGATCAAACCTTCGATGTCACTCTCGAGCTCAACAAACACTCCGAAATCAGCAGACTTCATAACTTTAACGTTATGCTGAGTGCCGACAGCGTATTTGCTCTCGATATTTGACCAAGGATCCGATTCCAATTGTTTTACGCCCAAAGAGAATCTTTCGTTCTCGATGTCTACGCCCAAAACAACCGCACGGATCTGTTGTCCTTTAGTGTACATTTCAGAAGGATGGTTCACACGTTTAGTCCAAGAGAAGTCAGAGATATGGACAAGTCCATCGATTCCGTCTTCAACGCCTACGAAGATACCGAAATCAGTCACTGATTTCACTTCACCTTCGATGATCGTTCCTGGAGCATAAGACTCTTTCAACTCAACCCATGGGTTCAATTGAAGCTGCTTCATGCCAAGGCTGATGCGGCGGTTTTCAAGGTCCACTTCCAATACAACCACTTCAACTTCGTCGCCGACGTTGACCAATTGTGAAGGATGTTTCACTCGTTTAGTCCAGCTCATTTCTGAAACGTGGATCAAACCTTCAACACCATCGCCGATTTCAACAAAAGCTCCGTATTCAGCCAAAGACACAATTTTGCCTTTGAGCTTAGCACCTGATGGGTAAGCCAACTTAACAGATTCCCAAGGATCTGCTTGAAGTTGCTTCATGCCCAATGAAACACGTTCTTTTTCAGTGTCGTATTTCAATACTTTTACTTGGATCTCGTCACCTACAGCGATGAGCTCAGAAGGATGCTTCACGCGGCCCCAGCTCATGTCTGTGATGTGCAAAAGACCGTCCATGCCGCCCAAATCGATGAACGCACCATAATCAGTGATGTTCTTAACGATACCAGCAACAACTGAACCTTCTTTGATTTGATCCAGAGTTTGTGCACGTTGGCTCTCACGCTCTTGCTCAAGAAGAGCACGGCGAGAAAGGACAATGTTGCCTCTCTTTTTATTAAACTTGATAACTTTGAATTTATAAACTTTGCCGATGTAAACATCCATATTGCGAACAGGTCGCAAATCGATCTGTGAACCAGGCAAGAAAGCTGTAACGCCGATATCGACTGACAAACCGCCCTTAACTTTAGCGATAACTGTTCCTTCGATAACTTCTTCGTTTTCAGCCGCTTTAGAAATATCAGTCCAAGCTCTCATCATGTCAGCTTTGTTTTTAGACAAGCCAACCATGCCGTTTTCGTTTTCGATACGGTCAATGAGGACTTCAACTTTATCTCCGGGCTTAACAGCTCGGACGCCATCCACTACGCGGAATTCATCGATGGCAATAAGACCTTCTGACTTGTAATTGATGTCGACAAGCACGTAGTCGCTTTGGACTTCTACGACGATGCCTGAGACAACGTCACCAGGATTGAAATTTTGCTCTTTTGAGGACTGTTCAAAGAGCTTTTCGAAATCACCGGCGTTTTTTTCAGAGTGAATCCCTGGATTAGCAGGAACTTCTCCATCAGCTTGGTCAAGGAAAGCCAAAACCTTTTGTTTCTCAAGCTGAGACTTGGTTAAATTTTTAGACATATACAAACGTGTACCTCCTGGGGTTTCAAGACCCGTCGTCAGCCGCTGTCCAGGCGGATTTTGATCGTTCAAGAAACCGATTATTTCCCGAATGTTACCTTCGAGTTAGGTGCTATTTATAGAGTGCGCCAAGCCGAAGTCAAAGAATATTCAACAAGGACTTACTCTGGCTTACCCTCTGGACAGAGTTGACCAAAAGTCCGACAGGCCAAACTAGACCTGAAACCGAGTTCAGGACCGGCTTTAAATACTCATGAGAATTTCATCGAATATCATTTTTACAAGTAAAATCAATGGTTTAATGAAAAACAAAAAGGGCTCTCGCGAGCCCTTTTTGCACAATTCAAATTTGAACTTGAGGGCAGCTATTTACGGCTGCTACCAACCATAACTTTTAAAAATTCGCCCCAGCCAGTGGCTTTGGCAAACACAAGCCCACGGTATCGGTCCCCGTAAAAGCCCATTTCGTAGCTTGAAGTTGGAAGCCAAAAAGCAATGCCCCCTGCATGAAATGAAGAGCTTGCATCATTCGAGATGACAAGTTTTGACATCGCAGCCTTTACTCCGGAAAGAGCGGCTTGTTGCGATGACACGGTTGTTTGCTTGCCCATACGACCCAAAAAATCACCAAGGTCTTTGTAATCACCCAAAGTGAAAGACTGAGTGGCATCTGCCGTGCTCAAAGTCTTTTTAACATCGCCTGCATTCATGCGCATAAGTTCGCTTGAAAGAGATTGCATCGCCTTGTTAAAATTTGGCATCTCGTTCAAATCCATCGCAGACATAGTTACAGCTTTGCGGCCATAAACACCACCAGAGTACGCTGCCAAATAATCTTTTGATAAAAGCTTAGCCACTTCACGAGGAGCTAAGCTTGTCAGCGCATTCCATTTAGTTAGGAATGTCGTGTAAGGCCAGCCTTCGCCCGGCTCAACCTCTTCAGAGCCTACAAAGTAATCTACGCTGTCCATCATTTCGCCAGCAACTTCAGCCATCGCCATCAAACAAGCATCGCTGCCGTAGACGTCAACTTTGTGGCCAATGACTCTTGCAAAAGTCTTCATCGACTGACCCAACTCCTCAGTCGTGATGTGATGACCAGTGTTGTCATCATACGAAATATCTGTTGGGCGCATGCCTTTAATAGCTTTCACTGCACCATTCACAATGTGCCAGCCATTGCCATGATTCCAAACATTCACGAAATAATGTTTAGCAGGATAATTGCGGGCTCCCCACTCCAAAAATTTATCTAGCTCTTTAGCATCACCCATATCCACCGGAGGCAAAGCCTCAACGATCGGTGAAGTCACCTGATTTGGATTGGTTGATTTTTGAACTAAAATTCTTTCAGTGTTTTTATTTTGATTCGAAGCCCACTGAACAACAACGTTCACCTTATCGGTTGAACCCACTTGTTCCATTTGCTTCATGTTCATGAGGCCAAAAGAATCAAGGCTGTTGTGGCCATTCAAGTAAACTAAAAAAGTCCACTCTTTCTCTGCCACTCGACCAGCTTTGTTTGCGTTAATAACAGTAGCGTTAACACTTGCAGGGAAAGCAGCTAAGCCCACGATAAAGGCCATAATGGCCACTAGGTTTTTTTTCATCTTATTCTCCTTGACGAATAAATGGAGTGTACTGATTACGCAAACGACTGCCTACCTCTTCGTCCAGCTCCAAATTGAAACTGGACCTACG
>CANCBY010000075.1 GCA_947374445.1 Pseudobdellovibrionaceae bacterium | reverse complement strand
AAATTAGATTATTACGCACTAAAATACTGTCGCCAAAATTACCCGCCAAATCTTGGGCACCTAAATTTTGGCGATGTAGCTCAAGCAGACGAGTCAGTTTCAAGTAAATCCTGTCTTTTAAGATCTGAGATTTTTCAAAATCTTATCTTAAAATAAACTCTTGCGGCGTCAATCATACGATTAGCCTTTGCGCAGGCATTACTTACGGCCCTACCAAAGCCTCGGTCTAGGGGGCTGAACACAACTTCGGCAGAGGTAAAGTGAAGCAAAACCTCTTGCGATTTGACTCTATCGCTCGGTTGTAGTGCACTGAAAGGCATGCAAGCTCGCACGGTTTCTACGCGCAATTTATTCTTTCTCGGCCTATGCCTATTGGCGGGTGCTTTTAGCTCTTTAGGCTGCGCTTCGAAATATCAAACTCACGATTTAAAACTCATGAGTGAGAGCGACTACTATTCGACAGTGGATTCAAGCACTCGTCGCAAGCAAGTTTACGATGGCTTTTACGCCACAATGGAATTTTCAGCCATACTGATAAATACACCGATGGCTCGTGCCCGTGTTGATCAGAATGCCCGCATTTATCAATGGGATGCCGACAAATACAAAGACGAAAAAGCAAAGGCCGAATCCAACTTGGCTAAGCAGACAGAAATTTTCTTGAGCTTTTATGTTCCTGATCGCAAGAACGACGACCTTCATCGCAGCAAAACACTTTGGAAGCTTTTCCTTGATGCCAATGGCAAACGCTATGAAGGCAAAGTCGAAAAAATTAAAACACTCATGGCAGAGCTCTCTGCTCTCTACCCTAAGTACAATCGTTGGAGCACTCCTTACAAAGTGACATTCAATGTACCCACCAGCCTCATTGAAGCTGGGGCCACAAAGCTGACCCTCACTGGGCCAGTGGGATCTGCTACCGTTGATTTTGATCCTGCAACTTTGAAATAGAGTTTCCACATGCGAATCAGACAGATGGGTTTTTCTTCAAAACTCAAAGCCCACAAGAATATTTTTACTCTTGAAACGTTGAAATTTATTTCAGAATTTTTAGTCGATGAAAATGCCCGACTAGCAGCTCTTCGCTCAGGCATTCCCGAAGCGTATGCTTCTCGTTACGGCCAATGGCTCAAAAAACATCACATGGTCAAAGCGGCCCTCGAAACCGAACTCGATGAGCGAGAATTGCGGCAACTCAGGAATCTCGTTCTAGAGATTGAAATGAAAATGGAAACTTGCAAAAGTCTATTGGGAATAGAATAAATTACACAATCACCGATCACTTAGCGCTTAAATTTCTTCGCAATCAATTTGTTAAAAGCCGCAGGTAGATGCTGAGCAAGTAAAATTCCGACGCCGGTCACGCCAGAAGGTTTTAGCATTGTAAGATCCATTAGAATCGCCTCGCGAATCATCTGCGCGTACTCTTTGGGCGTGATGCTTTTTTCAAGAAAACTAAGATCTAAATTTTTACCATATTTTTTAGGAATATCGGCAAACATGCGAGTTTCAATCCCCGGAGTCAGTAACACCATGACACTCACACCTGTACCACCCAACTCATTGCGCAAACAATTTGAAAACGCAACGACAGCAGTCTTGGCCGCCGAGTAAGTCGAAGCACAAGGCATATTCATCACACCCGAGACACTTGAGTTATTGATGATCTTGCCTTTTTTGCGCTCAAGCATGCGAGGTAAAAATCCCTGTGTCAGCTGAATGACAGCATTGAGATTTACTTGCAGCATCGAATAGATCTCATCGATCGGCTGATCTTCGAGCAGACCGCCCGTGAGCTGGCCAGCATTGTTAAAAAGAATATCGATATCTTGAGGACTCTCTTTGCCCTGAAGTTTTTCAATGAAAGCTGTGATCTCTGCGCGCGAGCTGAGATCTACTTTGTACAAACTCACACTGGCAGCTCCGGCCTTAAGGCATTCGCTCTTGAGATTTTCGTCCTCGCTACGATTGACTAAGTGAAGATGCGCCCCATCTTCGGCGCACATCATTGCAACAGCGCGGCCGATTCCTCGGTTAGAGCCAGTGATAAGAACATTTTTATTTTTTATTTCCATGCTTTGTACTCACTTTCGTTGGGATCATTCAGCTCTCGAGTCGACAGGCTATCCTGCACTCTATTCTTTAACCGAAGACGCGGAAGCTCCCCACTCTTTTAGGATCGAAGACTCTTCAGATTCACTCATAGCTTTTTTAAATTTGGCTCCAGATTGCCCCTTCACCCGGCGTTCGCAACTGCCCCAATCGCGGTGGCGATAGACTTGCCCGGCTACCATCGACAGATACGAGTAGGCCTGCTTTTTTTCTTGCTTGGGGCGCATCTCAGGGAGCTCGCCGTCTTCGGGCACATCGTAAATTGCGATCGGGTACTTGAGCAGCGAACCCTCATACAAATCGATCCACTGCTTTTTTGAAAAGGCGACAGCAATCACATCACAGCGCTCGTTGCCGGGCGTACCAACATGCCCGCGCGAGTAGAGCCAATGGATCTTGGCTTCTTCGGCCGAGAAGGTAGAATTTCGATCCATCACGAGTGAGAATAAATCCTGCCAAAATTCTTTGTTCGAAACCTCGTTACCTTCGGCTGTCTTCCACCCCCGCTTGCGCCAGCCCCAGATCCACTGCGTGATCCCGCGAATGACGTATGTCGAATCTGTGTAAAAATAGATCGGACCTGGTTTAGTGCGCACTTCACGCAGAGCTTGAATCGTAGCTAACATTTCCATCTGATTATTTGTTGTAGCTGCGGTACCGCCCCCGAGCTCTTTGACTTTGCCATCTGGAGTTGTGACGACAGCGGCCCAGCCGCCAGGGCCAGGGTTTCCGGAACACGCGCCATCGGTAAAAATCAAAATTGCTTGGGCTAAGGCCACAGAATCAGCGGTTTTAGTCATCAGTCCGCATTGAAGCCCTGTAACGGCTACCTGTCAAATATTTAGACAGGCAATTTGCCAAATAATGACGAGAATTCAATGGGTTAGGTTGTTTTTGGGGGCCTTTTTGATGGCCTTCTTCGTGCTCTTATACTCTGTTAATGAAGAAGCTTTTACGTGGAACTCTATTTATTTTGTCCTCAGGCTGCTTGGCGCTCACCTCGGTGACAACTTTTGGCTTGAACCTCGATGACGAGAATTCTCTGGTGGTGACCGGTACCCCTAATTCTATGGATTCATTGATGGAGTTGAAACACGTGAGCGAGGATCCGACGTTGAACGCTCGGTTGAAACGAAAATTTTCTAATAAAAATCAAGCCACAGTAAACTCCTTGGGAGAAATCGACTTTAGCAAAAGCGTAATGGTAGCAATAAACGACAACACTCGCTTTGCTCCAAATGGCGCCACATCGTCGATGAGCTTGAGTGACGATCAACAATCTTCAAAACAAAAAGCTTTAGGTGCATCAATTCAATTAGGTGAAAGCATGGGGCTTTTCAATCATACCGATGGAACGCGAGACAAATCATTAGATATTGGAACATCTCTTTCATACCGTCTCCGCCACGATGTCACTCTCGGCGCTGACCTATCTGGCTCCATTGACCAAAATAACTATGAAAATAATGATATGAGTCGCGGTGCTATAAGTATCTCTAAAGGTGGCTTTGAATACTATGGCTCTCAATCATTGAAAAAGGTAGTTTCACTTTTGCCATCTCTATCTCTTTCAATCCCCGTCAGTAAATACCAAAGAGCTCAATCATTTCAAAGTGGTCTCACAACTGCTTTAAGCATAAGTCTTGGCGAGGGCCTTGTTCCTTCAAACCGCCTCTCAATTCAATTGGGTGTCAGTGCTACTCGCAATTTTTTTGGTTTTGAGCAAGCCATTAGCGGAGCTTCAAACACACAATATTCATCAATCCAAAGCCTTACATTTGGCTACGAATTTCCTGCGAATTTTTCAGCTCTGCTGTCGCTTTATCATTTCAACTCCTGGACTTTTCAAGGTACTGCTGGCGAAGCTTACAGCCATATCGAAGAGCTGAGCTACAAAATTTCAAAATCATTTACGACTTCTTTGGGTCATCAGTTTGGCAGCCCAGCTGCCAGCATTTACCGAGCTGACGGCCAAACCCTCAATCTTAATTTAGTTAACGAAACCGATTCATATGTGTACGCCAACATCACTTACACATACTAGGAGAAGACTATGAAAGCCTTGCCTACTCATTTACTGACTCTAATCCTTGCGGCCTCTTTCGCAATGACGGCATGTACTGCCCAAAAGCGAGATGAAGCTTGGTCTCAGGGCCAAGGTGAAAATATGGAAACAGTGGCTGACTATGATGGCAAGCGCTTCAAAGTTCAAACACTCAATGCTGTCGGTGATGATGGGACCGCGCCAACTGCAGCGGCTGCGAGCCAAACCAAGATCAACTCAAAAAGCAAAGACATTATTTTCTTCCCAATTGTAAACTACAAAACTGATGCAAAACTTGTCGGTACAACTCCAATAAAAGGGCGACCTAATTACGGTGGCTACGAAATCGTCTACAAAGTATCAGACAACTATCTAAAGGTATTTAAAGTTGCAAATAAAAAAGACATCCCTCTTGATGAGCAAACCTATGCTGAAAAAGATGGCGATCTCTTAGCTGTTCCATTGATCGGCTACCCTATCCAAGAATTTGTGAACGTCGACAATGTTCGCAATGAGCGCGATGAAGCTACATATAAACTCACAGAAAAAAAGGCTGTTGGCAAAGCTGGCGCAAAATTCTTTCGATTCGATCGCAACGGCGGCCAAATTTTCAAAGCTGTTGTTAAAAATTCGGTATTTCCCAAAAAGCTATTTCAAGATGAGTGGTACTATGCTGAAACAGTTGTTGCTACTCCGGTTGACAAGCAAACAGAGCTTGGGTCAAACCTCAACGTCGACCAAAATCTCGAACCGTCGAACCGAATTAAATTTGTGCTGTCCGAGAATCTATTAAAAGTAGTGAGCCTTAACGTCGATCAGCGCTTAGATGCTAAGGATGACGTGAACTTACAGAGCGCACTCGTCGCTCCAATTAGTTGGCTCAGCTACAAAACAAGACTCAGAGGCAACACCACAGAACTCGAGGAAGAAGTCGACAACACAATCCATTGGACAAACAGAGATTTCGTATCGGTTGATTTTGACCGAGTGGCTTCGATTGAAAATAGTGCGGCACTTGGCAAGATCGTTGAGCTAGAAGTTTCTGACGACTACATTGGTTTCACGATCTATAAACAACTTGAAAACAAACGTATCCGCTATTCTTTTGTCAGAGTAAAGGATCGAAACTACGTAGCCAAAAACTACCACGAAAAAGATACCAAAATATTTGGTTTCTTTAGCACTCAAAAATCAACTCTTGCTAACTTTGAAATACGTCGAAAAGAAGATGTTTATAAAAATATTTTTATAAACCGTTTCAATCCTAAAGTTACAAACGCCGAAACTGGCGAGCGCGAAATTGTGTTTCACTTCACCGATACGACTCCGAAATGTACTGAAGAAGAGCTCGCGCAAAAAATTTGCCTTCGCGAAGCTAGCAAAATTGCTGTACAAAACTGGGATCACGCGTTTCAAATGGCCGGAACCGGAATTCATGTACGCCTTGATGATGCTAACGATGTTAAATTAGGTGATTTGAGATACAACTCCATCAATTTGATTGATTCGCTTCTTGAATCAAACCTCTATGGCTTTGGACCATCGGTAGCTGATCCTTACACCGGCGAAATCATATCCGCCACAACAAACATGCACATCACTCCTATCCGCTCAACGATCATTGATGAAATTCGGCTCTATATTCGCCAAGAACTCGGCCAACTAAAAGAAAATTATGCCTTCAACCGTGCCCAGCTTAAAGCTCTTGGCGTGATGAGCCCAACAGCTGATCCATTGCTTAGTGATATCAAAATTGAAGAGGCAAAGACACCGGATGGCACATTGTCAGCTACCGGCTCTGGTTTGAAAAACTTGACTGGCATCAAAATTTTCGAAAAGGACTCTTCAACAAATAAGTTGGTAAAGAAAAACATTCAGTTTAAGAATACTGCTAAGAACTACGGCCGCGAATTTGACCTCGGCCTTAGCTCAGGAAATATTCATGAAGATATTAAAGCTACTTGCCCCGAAGTAGACCAATACATCTCAGATCTTAAAGCTCAAAAAAAGGACTTTAACGACAATGAATTACCAATACTCAACAAATGTTCTAAAAAAATGGTCGTTAACAAAATGCTTGGAACCCTAGTTCACGAAATGGGTCATAACTTCGGTTTACGCCACAACTTCAGAGCATCAACAGACGAGCTCAATTTTTACCCTGCCGACAAAAACGGACGTCAAGCTCATAGCTCTTCAGTTATGGAGTACACAGCTTTCAACGAAGACCGACTCATAACTCCTGGAATGTATGATATAGCTGCGATCCGATTTGGATATGCCGACTCTATTGCTCAAGTACAAAAACTCGCTGATGGCGCTGTAAAAGATCTCAAAGTAATTAAACTCGATGTTAAAAAGACAATCGATGAAAATATCGCAAGCAATGCAGGATTTCAGCAAAACAGCTATATGTACTGCACTGATGAAGATGTTGATTATTATGCGGTAGATCCACTCTGCATGCGACACGATGCTGGAGTTAAAGCTGTAAATGTGGTGCAAAACTTGATCAAAGACTACAACACGAGCTTTGCAACGTATAACCGCCGTTATGATGCTCTCACAATTCCTAACCCCACGAGACTTCAAATATATAGATTCTCACGATTTTTTGTGCCGATGAAAGCAATTTATGATGAATGGAGATCTCAAGTTGCCTCTTATGTAGGTCTTCAAAATAAGTATCTTGAGAACTACAGCAAAGAAGAATATGCGGCGATTCTTAAAAAAATGGAAATCGATCCCCGCTTTAAAGATAAGTATGCAGAGTACAAGCCTGCCGCTGATTTGATAAATGCATTTATGTACAGCCTAGCAAATTTGCCGGTTAAATATTGTGTGGCCGAAAACAACGCATCAAAGAAACTTGAACTAATTGAACTTGAAAGCCTGAGGAACAAAGTTGGATTTTTAAAAAGTGTCAAGATTCAAAACTGCAAAGACAAAGAGTTAGTAGCTGCTTTTAATGACCTCGGTGTTACTCAAATCGAAGAGACAGGCTTGTTTTTTGATGATATTCGCTTTGAAACTTCAACTGACTCATCAAAAGAAAAGCTAGACGTCATCGGAACATCATACGACCGAGCATGGGCTGGAACATTCCCATCATTCCGATTTGTATCGTCAACTGTCATGACCCAAAACTCGTTTATGCCAGCGCTGCTTGATGAGCCTGTATATCGCGAGCAATGGATACGAATGACAACCGATCGTGTTCTTAAAGGCTTAGATATGAAATCCATCAAAGATGATCTAAAAGTAAAACTGCCAGGTCGAGATTTAGATAAAGATCTCGTCGGCGCAGAACAAAAATTTGCAACAGAGGGTGCTCTTGCAGTTCAAAACATTGAAAACCTCATGAATGGACTCGCTATTCCAGGCAAAATCGATGCAACACAAGAGCGATTGAGATCTTTCAGAGCCTATCGCTCAAGAAATCCTGAGATGATCAAACAAGCTCAAGCAAAAATAGATCTTGCTGATGGTTCGACTTATTTAACTCTCGATCCTAAGTCACTCTTCAGCATGGAGATTATTAAGCGTTTTGATAGTGTCTCAAATCTTGTGCGAGCAGGAAAAGCTCCTGTTAATTTAAAAGCTTATGAGAGTTTAGCCGCATACACTGATCTCATACCGACTCAGGCTCAGCAAAAAGGTGCAATGACGCTGTTAGAATTAGGGCAAGTTATAAATGCATTAGCCGAAAAAACTCGTGCAGAAAAAGACGAAGCTATACAAGGAAAAGTAGGTCCTATCGTAAATATGTATATTAGTTTCTATCAGAAAGTTTCGGCAGCTATTTTAAATGCCAAAAAAGATGAGCTCACAAAAGAGCTCGGTCCCGAATTGTCAGCAAAAGTATTTGCTGGCCAAGAGCTTTCAGAACAAGAAACTGCTAAGGTTAATGAAATCTCAGAAAAGGTGACTGGAAGTATAAACGTTGTTCCACTCGTAGTTACTGGCGAGAACAAAGTATTCCCAGCATTCAGAGAGTCGTTTGCAGCCTTTGTTGAGGCCAGAAAGCAAAACGAGATTAAAAGCCGTGCAGAGTATATGCGCAACCAAGACGATATCGATGGTCAACTAGATATGCTCATTCGAATTATGCATTTGGCGCCCGAAGCCTAAAACCGATCCATAAACTCCGGTGAGGCGGCTCTTTCAAAGACCGCCTCATCCAGGGGATAAACAACGACAAGTTTAACAAAAAAGTCCTTCGGGACTTTTTTCATTTTTTGCAGGGCCCAGGCGTAGATTTCGAGTTGTGCAAAGGCTTTTTCGAGATGATCTTGCGAACCTGTTTTATAGTCGACAACAAGAACTTGATTTTTTTCTGTGGTCCAAAGATCGATTTGGCCCTGAAGAACCTGATTGTTGAACTGAACAGCAAAGCCCCACTCGACTTCACCTGACCTGATCCAACTCAGGATGCGTCCGCTCTGCCACTGATTCACAAAGCTATACGCTTTTTTGAGTGCCGGCTCTGCAGAGACAAATTCGTCTTGGTATTTTAAAGACTCAAACATGCGATGGATCTCAACTCCGCGCAGAGCTTTTTCTAAAGACTTTAGCGAAGTCACTGAAGACTTTTGTCCTTGCTGAGATATGCTTTGAGCAGGCTCGGCACTTTTCTCAAGTAAGCTTGTAACTGACGTGAGCCTTCGTGGGGGCACATCAACCACGCTGCTCCACTTTTCACGAACCAATGAAGCGCCCTCTGCCACTGCAAGCTCACCCCGCCCTAGTGAAAGCTGCGACATAAGTAAATTTCCGGTTTTCAACTGCCAATGAAATTGATGACCGTCAAACTCGCCCGATCCGGTCTGAAGTTTTTGTTCTTCGAAAGGTAGCTCACTCAGAGCAAGGCCTGCTACCCGCACATCTTGCGGAATAAAATGAGCCCATGATTTTGATTTCTCAGAAAAGTCAGACCAAATCAGTGTGACTCCTAAAATAGCCCTCGTCAGAGCCACATACAAAACACGCTCGCTCTCAAGTTGCTCACGCCCTGCTTTGTTTTTCAAAATCAACTGACCATATGGCGATGAGACCCATTTGCGCTCAATGGGGTCTTGCTGCGATAGAGTCCACTCCCCTGAGTCCGCATCGAAAATAAAAAACGAAGATCTAGGCGATGGAGATTTTTTACCAAGCCCCAAAAGAATCACGTATTGAAACTGCAAACCCTTTGAGGCATGCACTGTCATCAAATTCACACGCCGAGGCTCAATCACTGGAGTCGCATCACTGTCGCCCTCGGAGTCGACCTGGACTTGTGTCATCTGCTCTAAAAATTGCAAAATAGAAAAGCCCGGAAGTTTTTCAGCTTGATGCACAAGACTGACAAGCTTCCAAAGATTGGCCTCTCTGCGCCCCGAAGGATCTAACTGCTCACTCAGGTCAAAGATCGCAAGCTCAGTAAGACCCTGCATCCACGCGGATGTTAATCCTTTAACTTTTGATATTTGCCAAAGGTCATGCAGTTTTTTAACAGCGATCCAATTTAGATTGTCATCACCCGTGGTGAGCTTTAGCGCCTTGAAAAAATAAGCTTCTTCGCCCCAACCTGCAATTTTTTGCAAAAGAGTGTCCGCGACCTTCAGCCATGGGCTGCGCAGCAGCTGTATAAAAGTAATGTTATCAAAAGGGTTTACTAAAAATTTTAAAAGTGCGACCGCATCTTGAATTTCTCGCCGTCCTGAAAACTGAGTCGAAGAATGAACTTGCACCGGCAAACGCAATTCACCTGCCTTGCGAGCCAACTGAGACAAGGCCTCATTCGAACGAGAGAGAATGCAAATCTGCTCTGATGCCACACCTTTACCTTGTAGTTCGAGAGCTCTCGCCAGCGCTAGATCGACTTCAGTTTCTGAGTCTTCCGCATAGATGTATTGAACAGCCTCATTCTCAAGTGAACTCACCTCTTTGTTATAACCAACAGACATCGGCTGAAATTGACCCGAGCTTGCATTGGTAAAAAAAGAATTTATAAACCCCAGAACTTGCGGCTGCGAACGATAGTTTTTCATCAGTTCGAGAGCCTCACCTTGATCTGATGGTAGCGCTTTCACTTGTGATTCTTTTTCTGCAAAGACCTCAGTCCTAGCTCCGCGGAAAAGATAGATACTCTGCTGCGGATCTCCGACGATGAATGATTTTTTGTCACCCATCATTAGTTCAATCAACCTCACCTGCAGCGGCGAAGTATCTTGATACTCATCGATCATCCAGTAGTCCCACTCTTTCGAAAAACTTTGAGCAGTATCTGGATACTGAAGAGCCATCCGGTAAGA
>CANCBY010000074.1 GCA_947374445.1 Pseudobdellovibrionaceae bacterium | reverse complement strand
TTCATTAAGAATTGGTGTCGTCGGTGCCACTGGTATGGTGGGACAAAGTTTCATGGAGACACTGGAGCAAAGACATTTTCCTGTCGAGTTCCTCCGGCCTTTTGCGAGCGAGGCCTCACTCGGCAAGCTGATCACTTTACAGGGCAAGAGCTATCCGATAGAGATTTTGCGACCCGGTTGTTTTGATTCGTTAGACTTAGTCTTTTTCTCGTCTGGCGATGATATTAGCAAAGAGTGGGCTCCTCAGGCCGTTAAGTCTGGCGCTTGGGCCGTTGATAATTCGGGAGCTTTTCGCATGAACAAAGAAATTTCTTTGGTTGTGCCCGAGGTGAATGGTCACCTGCTTGATTTTGATCAACCGATGTCAAAACCGCAGATTATTGCCAATCCGAATTGTTCAACAATTCAGTTGGTGATGGCTCTCAAGCCTCTTCAAGATAAATTTGGTCTTGAAGAAGTCAGGGTGAGCTCTTACCAAGCCGTCAGTGGAGCGGGTCAACCAGGTTATGATGAGTTGTTGTCATCAAGTCGTGCTCATCTCGAGGGAGCGCCGGATTCTTCTGCTAAAAAAGGTGTTTTTCCTCACTCCATTGCATTTAATTGCATTCCTCAAATTGGTTCATTTGATGATGCAGGTTATTGTACCGAAGAAGTAAAAATCATGAAAGAGACTCAAAAGATCTTGAGCGCTCCAGAACTTAAGGTGTCGGCCTTTACAGTGCGTGTTCCGGTGACAAACAGTCATGCTGAAACGGCTTGGGTTAAAGTAGGACAAAATGTCGAACGAGAGCAGATTATTGCGGCACTTCAGGGTTTTGATGGAATCGAAGTTCAAGATCAGCCTAAAAACTCTGAATATCCTTTACAATCAAAGGCCTCGGGCCAAGATCCTGTCTATGTGGGCCGTATTCATCGTGATTTAAATGATCCTAAGACGTGGCTGATGTGGATAGTTGCCGACAATGTACGTAAAGGGGCTGCACTCAATGGATTGCAGATTGCCGAGCGAATTTTTGACATCAAGTAATTCCCGTGCTGTGATTGCCATATGGATAGGCGCTCACCTGCATTTTCGATCTTTTATTGTCTTATAAGTTTTACTTTTTCTGCTGTATTTTTAGGTTCGAAGCCTGTGTTTGCAGCGATCACTCCCGGAAGTATCGGAATCAGCGGTTACGCAAATCCCGAAACTGATGGCGCGACAACCGCAACTATCTATGCTGGCTTTGCTGATACCGGCGGACTGTGCGCGAGCGGTGGTGATGGCACAAACACATGCGATTCTTGTTCAGGCTTGACAGTCACGCCTTGCGACACCTCTTTTCCTTCTGGAATCGCTTGCAGCAAAAATAATGTTTACGGGGCCTTGGCGCTTTACATCACTTTTTCGAGCAATGATGCCGCTAAAGTTAAAACAGGAACTTCCGTTGTTAAAGCAACAATGGATAGCAGCTCATTGGACAGTCTTTTGGATTCAACGGGAACGACTGCGAGTGCTTCACTGACAGCCAACTCAACGGTGACAGCAAAAATTTTATGGTCAAGTATTTTTAGCAGCTTGAATGGAAGCTCCAGCACCTCGAGCTTTAAAAAATCATTTAAAATTGGAATTTCTTCTGATGGATCAACCTTAGCAAGTGCGGATGATCAATTCACAGTCACGATCAACTATCGATATGTGGCATCGGGTACAACTCAGACTCCAGATCCCACCGCTTTCCACACGGCTTGTCCTAGCGCCATAGCAGTTTCCGGCGAGGGCGTTTGTGGTTTTAATGTTATTGCTGGCGATCAAAAAGTTTTTATCAAAGATGTTTACGTTCCCCAAAGTACTTGGCCCAACCCTGGTGACTTTTCAACTGCGGGAGTGCCGTTCACCGGGGTGCGATTTTTTTATGCGCCAAAAAACACAAGTTCGACAAAATTTTGTGAGCTGAATTTGTCTACCGCGGGAACTGCTGATCTTGCGATTGATTCGAACTCTAATTTGCCACGCAACAAAATTTTCAACCTTACGAATGATCAGCAGTATGTATTCTTGGCTGCAACTGTTGATAAAGCCGGAATCGTGAGTCGGTTTTCGTCATTGGCATATTTGACGGATGAAACGAAGGCATCTCACTCGGCCACTCCAAGTGAGGTTGCGGGGCTTCTTGATAATAAAAAATGTTTTATCGCAACGGCTGCTTTTGGTTCTGAAATGGCTCCGCAAGTAGAGTGGATCCGACAATTTAGAAATCAGTTTTTGCTTCCCCATGGATGGGGTCGCTTCTTTGTTCGCACTTACTATACCTACAGTCCGCCTGTAGCCCAATTCATTGCTGAACATGAATGGCTTCGAGTTTTGGTGCGCACAATGTTGTGGCCGTTAGTGATTTTTTCTTCGTTGACGGTGACCTATGGGTTTATCTCCGTTTTGTTGGGTTCGGTTATTTCTTTGAGTGCTTTGCTGTTTGCCTTTATGAAATTGCGTCAGAGACGGCTCTTGGAGAATCATTCATGAGTGCCTCTTTTTTGGTTTTATTTTTTGGTTTGGTTTTGAGCGCAAACACATGGGCTCAAGACAATGAGACACCCCCGGATGAGCCGCCTTACAATAATTCGGCGGTGGCACCTACGCAAATTGGCAGCAACAAACTCGATCAAGCCCAGATTCCCAAAGATAACGATCGTCAGTTTGTAAAGCCACCCGGACCGCCTGAAGGTGGCGTTTTGCGGGTTCCACATCCAGGTGCAGCCCAAGGGCTTTCGCGAGTGAATGCCGATGGCAGTTATCAATACAAGATTTCTAAGAAGCCAAAGTCTCAGTCTTCGTCTTTGCGCCTAGGAGTTTTAACTCCACCCAATATTTCAGGAGCTACAACCTCCACCGGAAGTAAAAGCTTTTCAGATTTTTACGGTAAAGGCGGACTTGTCGGCTTGAATTTTGATTATGAATGGCAGCCTTATACCAAGTTTGGCCGTTTGGGTTTTGTATTGGGGACAGGGTTTTCAACAGCGCGTGGCAATGGTTATTTTAAAAAAAATGGATCAAAAGCCGAAGAGGTCTATAATATTTATATTGTGCCGGTGTCGGCTTATGTGAACTATCGCTTTGAGTATGCACGTCGCCAGTGGGCGGTGCCCTTTGTAAAGGCGGGGGCCACATATTTTGGACTCGTTGAGGCTCGTGATGATAACAAAACACCGTCTTTGGCCGCGGCTCCTGCCGTGGGTGGTGGCGGAGGATTTCACTTTTCGATCACCGCTTTGGATCAGCAAGAAGCTTTTATTTTAGATCGTGAATATGGCATAGCCGATATGTATCTGACTCTTGAAGCGCAAGTGCTTCAGGGGCTGAGCTCAGACATTGATTTCACAACCCAAATGATCAATTTGGGCATCACAGTTGATTTTTAATCTATGGCAAAAATTAAACTGCTGATCACTTATGACGGCACCGACTTTTGTGGCTGGCAGAAGCAAAAAGATCACAAACATGCCTCTGAGTTGCCATCGATCCAAGAAACCATTGAAAAGGCACTGACCCGGGTTTTTAACGAACCAATCGCCTTGTCAGGGTCGGGGAGGACCGATACCGGAGTTCATGCTTTGGCGCAGGTGGCTCATTTTTCAACAGAAAGACCTTTGCCTAAAGATCTATGCTGGGCGGTGCGTGGCCATTTGCCGCCCTCGGTGGTGGTTAAGGCGGCTTGGGAGGCCCCTCAGGAGTTTCATGCGACTTTGTCGGCCACTCACAAAACTTATCGCTATCAAATTTGGAATCGCCCCCGAGCCAGCGCTCTTTTGCATCGATACAGCTGGTGGATCCGCAAGCCACTGGATTTAGATTTTTTAAACCAGTCGGCGCAATTTCTTGTTAAAAATCAAGACTTTAAGAGCTTTCAGAGCACGGGCACAGAGGTCAAAACCACAGTTCGCGAGGTGCTTTCGGCGCAATGGACACAAAAAAAGAATGGCATCTTAGAGTTCGAAATCACAGGCAGAGGCTTTTTAAAGCAAATGGTTCGAAATATCGTAGGCACTCAGATAGATCTCTATACTAGGGGAGAGCAGCCCGCCAAAATGCTTGAAATCCTCGAGGCGAAGGACCGCCGCAAGGCAGGAACTACGGCGCCGCCCCAGGGTCTTTTTATGTATCGAGTTTATTATCCCGAGGAACTTGACAACAAGTGCCGACGAATCTAGAACGGTCCTTCGATCGGACCTTAATTTAAGCATTTTTGTCTGGTTGATATGTTTTTTTGGATTTTTTTTATTATAAAGACGCCAGCAATGATGAGTTAATGGCGGAGACTAGAAGACTAGAAACTGCGTAAAGGTAGAACTATGACAACTTGGATGGCAAAAGCTGAAGAAGCTGAAAGAAACTGGTGGATTGTTGATGCAGCCGATATGAGAATCGGTCGTCTTTCAACAACAATTGCAACACTTCTCCGTGGCAAACATAAGCCCACTTACACACCTCACGTTGATAACGGAGATTTCGTTATCGTGATCAACACTGATAAAATTCAAATGACTGGTAATAAGCTTCAAACTAAGAAGTACTACCGTCACTCGCGCTTTTTCGGTTCTATGAAAGAGAAGACAGCGGCAGAAGCAAAACAAGAGGATTCAACATTCCTTTTGAATGAGTCTGTTCGTGGTATGCTTCCAACAAATCGTTTGTCTCGTCACTTGCTGTTGAAAATGAAGGCGTATCCAGGTGCAGAACACCCTCACGCAGTTCAAAAGCCACAGCCGTACAAAGTTGTAAAACCAACTACAAAATCTAAATAATCAGAGTTATAGGAAACAAGATGGCAGCAACAGCAGAAAAAGTTTATTACGCAACCGGAAGACGTAAAACCAGCGCGGCTCGAGTATTCTTGAAGCCGGGCAAAGGCAAGATCACTATCAACGGACTTAAATCCGATGAGTATCTTCGCCGCATGCAATCTCGCATGGTGATTTTGCAACCTTTTGATATTTTAGCTCAAAACGATAAGTTTGATGCTGATATCACTGTTTCTGGTGGCGGAGAGAACGGACAAACTGGAGCCATCCGACTTGGAATTTCTCGCGCTTTGACGGCTTTCAATGCTGAGTTCCGTGCTGCTTTGAAAAAAGCTGGCTACTTGACTCGTGATCAAAGAATGGTTGAGCGTAAAAAATACGGTCAATCAGGTGCTCGTAAGAGATACCAATACTCTAAGCGTTAATCCGCAGAGAGTTTTCAAAAGAAAACACCAAAAGCCCGATCCAAAAGATCGGGCTTTTTTTTGTTCTTTTTTGTCGAAGTTTTTTTCACTCTTCTACTTCTGTTTTGGCCTATTTTTGGTTCCAGTGCGCTCTCGACTCTGATTGAGCTCGATGAAAATTCGAGAAGCTTCAATTTTTTGTCGAACTCTTGGAGTTTCGTTATGAACCTAAACAGATTTAAATCTGTGGATTTTATTCCTGAGGAGCTAGACTAAGGTCATGTATCACCACACTGCGACCACGAGTGTGATGCAAAGGAGATCATGCGCAAAATCAGAACGGCCTTTTTAACAGCTTCAGTTTGCGGGCTTTCAGCCTGCTCTCCAAATACTGGAGGCTTTAAAAATCTGTCTGTGCAGTTGGGGACTTCAAATGTCGATGCAGCGTCACTGAAGTACTCAACATATGACGTGAACAAAAACCCGCTGAATAAGACAGTCTGTGATCCTTTTGGCGGTGGCGGCACAGTCAATCCCGAGAGTGGAATCATGGCTAGCCTTTATTATATTGGCGCTGGTGGCACTCAATACCATTCGGCTCAAGACTATGTAGACAAGGCCGTGATGTCTCGGCAGCGTCTATTCTTTACCGATATCAATGTTCCAACTCGTATGTTCAGTGAGGGTTTTGCCTCGCAAACAAGCCAGGTTGTGAATGACGATCTTGGTGAAAAACTGATTGAGTGGTTCGGGATTAAGTTTGAGACCAGTCTTCGAATTTCAGCGGATATGGCCGAGGGAGATTATGAACTCGCTTCTTTAGGCGATGATGGAGTTATTGTTAAAGCCAAAATCGATGGAGTTTGGAAGGCAATTATCAACAATGATGGTGATCATCCAACAAAAATGGGCTGCTCGGCTAATTTACTGCACATGACTCGGGACTCTTTGATTCCGTTGGAGTTAACTTACTATCAAGGGCCACGTTACCATATTTCGAATGTGCTAATGTGGAAGAAGTCTGATTCTAGCCAAGCTGGCAAAGATGCACAGTGCAACCATAGCGGAAATAATTACTTTTTTGATCCTAACAATAATAGCAAACAGCTTCAGCCCTACAAAGATTTGTTAGCTCGAGGTTGGTCTCCGATTGGTTCGGGCAATTACTTTATTCCGATGGAGGCTTCGTACAATCCGTGTGTTGTTGGAGTGGATCCTGTTGTATCTAGCTTTGTGATCAATGAGGTTTTTTCAAATATGATCACTTTGTCTTGGACGACCGACATTGCGGCGACCACACAGGTATTGATCACCAACGTTGCGACTGGTGAACAGACCATGACGACGACAGACAATGCTCTGACCACGTCTCACACAGTTAAGGTCACTGGCTTGGCAGCTGATACAGCTTACACTCTGCAAGGTGTGAGTATCTCAGATAGTCTCGGCAAAGGCTTGAGCTCTGTGGTTTCCGTTCGAACACAGCTGTAATTTATAAGCGTATTTGTGATTATTTTAAAAATGAATGTATAGTTTTCGATGGGCCCACTATTTGTCTTAAAACGAGACACGCAATGGGCCCGAGCTATTTTTTTGTTTCAATACTATATCAATCTAACCGATAAGATTCTAAGATAGAACTGTGGGGTGTGAAATGAAAAGAGGACTCGTCTTCATTGGCTTTTTTAGTTTGCTGATGGTTTCATTTCAGAATTGCTCTCAGCATAATTTTGCGACTCAACAATCTGTGGGTGAGTCGACAACAGCACTCTCTAAATCTGCGGGAGTTCAGCCTGCAACGGATTTTACTCAACTCACTCTCTGGGATAATCAAAATCAGCAAATTTTAGATGTAAATCTTGCGAATGGCGAAATGGTTGCGTTCGAAGACTATGGAAGCGTCCGTGGTGCGAAATTTTGTCTGACAGCGGATGAGTTGACAGAAGTTAAAACGATTTTAGCTAACTCATCTGTGTGCGTTCCCGATGTTGATCTTAAAAATGCGAAAGATCAAATTTGTACAATGCTCTATCAGTATCCGTATGCTTCGCTATCTAACGCAAAAGATGAGATCAAGCTGGGCGAGCGAACCAGCGGTTGCGATCAGCCCTCGGATCTTTGTGATGACAAGGGCGGAATGCTCAAAAACTTCTCTGCATCGGTTTTAAAAAACCTCGAGCAGAGAAAGTGTCTTTAATTTTTAAGCTTTTCGAAAAAAATCTAACTTACTCCAACCATTTGTTCGGCTTTAGCAAAAGCTTGCGCTAGTTTGCTGCGGTCTGGGGCTGCACCTTGAGCAAAGTCAGGGCGTCCTCCGCCTTTGCCACCCATAATTTGTGCGAGTTCTTTTAAAAGATTGCCGGCAGTGATTTCTGGGTTGAGGTCTTTGCTGACTGAGACAATCATCGGATGACTTGCATCGCCCTTGCCGACAACAATAACTACGCCAGAATTTATTTTGTTTTTAAGATGATCAGTTACCTGGGATAGAACATCACGGTCTTCAAGATCAAGATCGGCAAGTACAATTTTTGAGTTTCCTGATTTTGATTTAAATGACTTTGCCTTGCTTGCTAGATCGTCGATATTGATTTGGCCACCTTTGGCTTTTTTAATTTCTTTTTCTAGAGATTTGATTTCTTCTTTTTTCTCTTCGATCCAAGAGGTAAGATCTCGTCCTTCTTGCAAACCTGCAAGATTTCGTGCCTTGAGATTTTCATTTGAGTTTTTCATCAAGAACTGAAGAGCGCCATCGCCAGTGATGGCTTCGATCCTTCGAACACCTGAGCTGACGCCGCTCTCTGAAACGACTTTGAATAGACGAATTTGTGACGTATTTGAAACGTGAGTTCCGCCGCAGAGTTCAGTCGAGAAATCGCCCATTTTAAGAACACGGACTTCGTCTCCGTATTTTTCGCCAAAGAGAGCCATGGCTCCAGATTGGAGAGCTTCTTTGTGTTTCATCACTTGCGCTTGAACCGGAATGGCTTTGGCGATTTCTTCATTAACGAGTTCTTCGATTTTTTGAATCTCAGCCGTTGTCATGGCTTTATTGTGAGTAAAATCAAAACGAGTTTTTGCAGAGTCCACCAATGAGCCTGCTTGAGTGACATGAGTTCCTAAAGTTTTTCTAAGGGCTGCATGCAAAAGATGAGTGGCTGAGTGATTGGCTGCAATCCGTCTTCTTTCGGTTGAGCTTACTTGCAGATCAACTTTGTCATTGCCACTGATTTGGCCCGATTTGATTTCAACATGATGAATGAAAATATCGTTCATTTTTGTTGTGTTGTGAATGAGCGCCTCTCCAGTAGAAGATTTGATGATACCCTGATCTCCGGCTTGGCCTCCGCCCTCAGCGTAAAAAGGAGTCTTGCTGGAGATCAGAATCCCTTGCTCGCCAGTTTTGAGCGCGTTTACTTTTTGCATTCCATTTGAAACAGCTAACACTTGAGATGAGTCTGAAGTCGTTTCGTATCCAGAAAATAGAGTGGCTTTGTTTTTTGTGCTGATCTCTTGGGTTAGGGTGATCAAGTGAGATTCATCGCTGGCTGCGGCTTTGCCTTTCCAGCTAGATTTTGAGCTTTCTCGAGCGGTTTCCATTTGCTGGTCAAATTTTTGTTCGTCGACACTGAAGCCTTGTTCAACGGCCATGATGCGAGTCAAATCTGCCGGAAATCCATAAGTGTCATAGAGTTTGAACACCACTTCGCCTGGAACTTCTTTTTGGTTTTTAGATTTTAGTTTTTTCAGCTCTTCATTGAGAATCGAAGTGCCTTGATCCAAAGTTGTAAGAAAGCGGGACTCTTCTTCTTTGATTGTTGTCAGGATATGAGAAGATCGAGTTTTTAACTCTGGATAGAAGCTTCCCATGTTTTCGATAAGAGCTTCCATCATCAGTGGCATCAAAGAATGTTTTTCAGAGAGCTTTCTGCCGTAGCGGATGGAGCGTCTCATGATCCGTCGAAGAACATAACCACGACCTTCATTTGAGGGGAGGGCACCATCAGCCAGCAAAAAAGCTGCAGATCTAGAGTGGTCTGCTAAGACTCGCAAGGCAGAGGTCACATCGGCTTGTGTTCCATACTTTAAACCGGCAGTTTGGCAGGCTCGGTCGATCATGGGCATAAACAAGTCCGTATCATAATTGTTGGGTTTGCCTTGCAGAGCCGCAACAACACGTTCAAGTCCTGAGCCCGTGTCGACAGAAGGTTTTGGGAGAGGGTCCATCACACCTGGTGATTTTTCGTAGAATTGCATAAAGACCAGATTCCAAATTTCGACGAAGCGGTCTTCGCCAGCAAGAATTCCTTTGTAGGGATCACTTTCTTTTCCGGCACCGGGTCCGTGGTCGTAAAAAATTTCAGAGCAAGGCCCGCAGGGACCTGTGTCGCCCATCCGCCAAAAGTTGTCTTTTTCACCAAAGCGAAAAATGCGGTCGCGTGGAACCCCCTCTTGCTTGTGCCAAATGTCTGCCGCTTCATCATCAGTTTCGAAAACTGTGACATAGAGTTTTTCTTTTGGAATTCCGAGATCGCGGGTGAGCAAATCCCAAGCAAAATGGATGGCGTCTTTTTTAAAGTAGTCACCAAAAGAAAAATTTCCGAGCATTTCAAAAAAAGTGTGATGTCTTGCTGTGAACCCGACGTTTTCAAGATCGTTGTGCTTGCCGCCAGCACGGACACACTTTTGAACTGTCACGGCCCGGTTGTAATCACGTTTTTCGATGCCCAAGAAGGTATTTTTAAATTGGTTCATGCCTGCGTTGGCAAAAAGCAGGGTCGGATCGTTTTCAGGAATAAGTGATGAGCTCGCGACGTGAGCATGGCCGTGTTTTTTAAAATATTCAACGAAGCGGTTTCTGATTTCAGCGCTAGATAATTTTTGTGTGCTCATAAGTTTCCTTACTTGATCTGACTTAGGGCTGGTGAAGCCTGTATCGCGATGAGTTTATAGACCTGTAATACCTTGATAATAGAGGTCTTTCAAGAGACCATTTTGAAACATCAAGGAGGATATGATGAAGGTAATGGTAAATATTATTTTAGGAGCTTTTTTGACACTTTCTGCAGGTGCGGCATTTGCTGCCGGAGATGCTGGATGTGGATTGGGCAGCGTTGTGATTTCAAAAAACTCAAAGCTCTTGCAGCTTTTTGCAATGACAACTAACGCAACGTCTTTTTCTCAGGCATTTGGTATTACTTCTGGAACATCTGGCTGTAGTTCAAGCGGGATCGTGAAAAATGATCGCCAAATCGATTATTTCGTCGAAGTGAATCAAGATGACTTAACTCGTGAAATGGCACAAGGAAATGGAGAAAAGCTAACAACTTTGGCGGCTCTTCATGGATGCCAAACTAAAGAGTCTCAGCAAATGTTTTCTCATTGGACTCAGCAAAGTTATGATAAAA
>CANCBY010000073.1 GCA_947374445.1 Pseudobdellovibrionaceae bacterium | reverse complement strand
GAGTTGTACTCAATCAGCTCGCCTTTATTCATAAAGGCAGTTTGGTCAGAAATTCGCGCCGCCTGTTGTAAATTGTGGGTCACAATAATAATTGTGACCGAAGTCTTAATTTCTGAAATGAGATCCTCAATTTTTGCTGAAGAGATTGGATCCAATGCCGAAGTCGGCTCGTCCATTAAAATAATCGATGGATTTACAGCAAGTGCCCGAGCTATACAGAGCCTTTGTTGCTGGCCACCAGAGAGACTGTTGCCAGGCGAATTCAATTTATCTTTTACTTCATCCCAGAGCGAAGCTTGCTTCAAAGAGGTTTCAGCTAATTCAAGAAGATTTGACTTTTTTTCCCCATTTAATAGGCGGCCGGCGATGACATTCTCGAGCACCGACAATCCCGGAAACGCGGTAGGTTTTTGAAAAACCATACCAATTTTTTTACGTAGATTAACTGGGTCAATTTTATCTTTTAAGATATCTGCATTCTCAAAAATGATTGAGCCCTCGGTTCTGGCGGTTAAATCCTCTTCATGCAGGCGATTTATACTGCGTAGGAGTGTTGATTTTCCGCAGCCTGAGGGGCCAATAATTGCGACGACTTGCTTTTTGCAAACATCAAAAGTCACGCTATCGACAATTTTTTTGTCACCGTAAAAAGCACTGACACTTTTAAGTGAGACAGCAAGTTCTGAGTTCATAAATTATTCTTCTCGTAGCTATCTTTTGAAAAAATAAATCTTGTCACAAGATTAATAATGAAAATTAAAGAGACCAATGTCAGAGCACCAGCCCAAGCCTGTTTGTGCCAATTGTCGTACGGACTTATGGCGTAGCTGTAGATTTGCACAGGCAAAGAGGGGGTGGGTTGTAAAAGTGATTGTGGCCAGCTTCGATTGCCAAAAGCAGTTACTAGGAGCGGTGCTGTTTCTCCAGCAATCCTAGCTAACGCTAAAATCACGCCGGTCACGACGGCTGATCTTTTTCCTCGAAGAACGACAAATAGAATAACTCTCCATCGAGAAAGACCTAATGCTAGGGCAGCTTCTCTCACGTGAGTTTGCGTGAGCTTTAAAACTTCTTCTGTCGTTTTTGCAACAATGGGCAACATAAGTAGTGAAAGTGCTAAGCCTCCGGCTAAAGCAGAAAATGTATGAAGTGGTACAACCACAACCGTATAAACATAAAGTCCAATGACAATAGATGGAATACTCATTAATAGGTCCAGCGTCCAGCGAAGTGACTTTGAAATCACTTCATTCTTGTATTCAGACAAGTAAAGCCCGCTGCAAATTCCAAAGGGAATGGCAATCAGGCTTGCGATGAGAATTAAACCCAAACTGCCTACAATGCAATTTGCCATGCCGCCACCGACCTCGCCAAGAGGAGCAGGGAGCTGAGTAAAAAAACTAAAATTCAGAGAAGATATTCCATTAATAACGATATGATAGAGAACCATCGCAAGAGGAATGACTGCACAGAAAGAGCAAATACCTATCAATGCAGTCATCAACTTATTTTTTAAACGTCGTTTTTTCAAATTATGTGTATGAAGTGACTTTTTTAATTTCATTTTGAAAACTTACTTTTTGTCATTTTTGTTATCATTCGTGAGATCGCACTGACACTCAATGAAACAAAAAAGAGAGCCAATCCTATCGCAGAAAGCGCAGAGAGATGCAGAGTAGAGGTGGCTTCCGGAGACTCATTTGCAATGATGCTTGCCATCGTCGAGCCGGGTGAAAAAATCGAGAATGTAATATCTGGTCGATTTCCAATGAGCATCGTGACAGCCATAGTTTCACCCATTGCGCGTCCGAGGCCTAAAGCAATTGCGGCCAATATTCCTGAAAAACCAGCTTCAAGAATAGCAGTCTTTATCATTTCCCAGCGAGTGGTTCCGAGCGCGAGGACACCTTCTTTTAGGCTGGTTGGAATCGATAAAAAAACCTCCCGGCAGACAGAGGTAATTGTTGGTATGATCATCACAGATAAAATGAGTCCTGCTGTGAATATTCCGATGCCAAAAGGCGGTCCTTTAAAAAAAGGCAAAAACCCGAAGTATTTGCTGAAAAATGGCTGAATATGATCGCGCACAAAAGGCGCTAAAAAAAAGATTCCCCAGAGTCCATAAACAACACTTGGAATGGCTGCCAGCATTTCTATCAAAAAGCCAAAGGGTTTTGCAATCTTTCTTGGTGCGAGCTCAGTGAGAAATAGTGCGGCACTGATTGAAATAGGTGTCGCTAAAACAAGAGCGATCGCAGATGTCAGTACTGTCCCATAGATAAATGGCAAAGCGCCATAATGGTCTGCATTTGGGTCCCACTCTTGTTCAAAAAAAAAGTGCCATCCAAACCGATTTAGAATGGGCAGCGAGCCGCTCCAAAGATAGTAAATAAGTGAAATAAAAATCGAAATAACTGCCAGAGATGACAGTCTAAGAAAAATAACGAAAGCGATATCAGAGAATCTGACATCGCTTTCGTTGTAACTATTTAAGATAGATTTTAAAACTACCTTCAAGGTATTTACTGAAGTGTGATTTTAGAGATAGCTTTTAAAGCTTCGGTGCGAATTTCTTTTGGTACCGGAGAGTAATTGATTGAGCTTGCAGTCTTTTGCGCCTCATCTCCCATGGCCCATTTTGCGAAGTTAACAATTTCAGTGCCCTTTTCTTTAGGCATCTTTGCAAAAACTAACATCCAAGTAAATGAAGTGATTGGATAGGCTCCTTTTTGAGTCGAATCGGTAATTGAAATTTTGAAATTATTTTTAACAGCTTCGTTTTTAGTTCCTTCAGCAGCTGTTGAAGCAGATTTGTTTGAAGCTTCGATATATTCACCTTTTTTATTTTCAACTAAAGCAAAAGGAAGATTGTTTTCTTTTGCGTACACAAGCTCTACGTAACCGATCGTCCCTGGGTTTTGTTTTATAAGACCGGCAACTCCTGCGTTGCCTTTAGCTCCGAGACTTCCAGTAAACCATTTTACTGTCTTGCCATTTTTTCCAACCCAGTCAGGGCTTACTTTTGATAAGTATTCAGAAAATACAGCCGTCGTTCCTGAGCCATCCGAGCGGGTTGCGACAACAATGGCTAAATCCGGTAATTTTAGTTTTGGATTGGTCTTAGCGATTTCAGGCGAGTTCCATTTGGTAATAGTCCCGTTGAAAATTTTAGCAATTGTTTCTCCGTTGAGTTTTAAAGCGCCTTCGATGGGGGCATTGTAACTTACCACGACGGCTCCAATTGCAATTGGAACGTGTAAAACTGCCTCTTTGGCTTTTGCTGCATCTTCGGCTTTCATTGGGTCATCTGTACCTGCAAAGTCAACAGTGCCTTCGAGAAGCTGTTTAATGCCAGCACCGCTGCCAACACCTTGGTAGTTGAACTGAGCTGAATTATGGACTTTTTGATAGTCAGAAAACCAGCGTGTGTAGACAGGCTCCGCAAAAGTAGAGCCAGAACCATTGATAGAAACAGCCGCATGAGCGGTGTAAGAGCCGACGACAAACAATAAATTAATCAAAAAGCGCATAAGTGTGTTCTCCTTAGATTTTCTGAATATCTAACATGCAAAAAAAAATAATTTGTCAGGGTTGGGACAAGATTTCAAGCAATGGTGCTTTAGAAATTAGCGTTAGGGATCAACTTAATGCGTCAGCTCGAGCACTTTGCTATTTATAGCAAAAAACAAAAATTTTATTCGAACTAAAGGCCTAAAGTAATTAGTCTATTGGGCGGGCAATTTTAAAGATAATATCCAAGCTCCTATCACCACTAAAATTTAAAAAACTGCAATTATTTTATTCAGACCATCAGCATGAAAATAGTTGGGCGAATTAAAATGAGCAAATAGATCAATGACGGATGCAGTTGATTGCATGCCAAAGAGCGCATCGTGCTTTAAGTGCAACTTCATTTGCAATATCAAATATTTCTGTATTAGACATGTCATGAGTTTTACTTGAGCTGAGAAGCCTCTATTAACCAACTTTGAAATTAGGTTCATTCATGAGAATCTTACTTATAGAAGACGATAAAAAAATCGCAGCTTTTGTTGAAAAGGGTCTTATAGAAGCCCGTTTTTTTGTTGATGTGGCCTTGGATGGTGAGAACGGCCTCAAAATGGCAGAAAATGCCGACTACAATTTAGTTATACTTGATATCATGTTACCTAAATGTGATGGCTTATCGGTCCTTGAGGCGCTTAGACAAAGGGGGATTCAGACACCTATAATTATCTTAAGTGCACGTGAGAGCGTAGATGATAAAGTAAAAGGTCTTCAGCTTGGCTGTGACGATTACATTGCCAAACCATTTTCATTTATTGAGCTGCTCGCTCGTGTTCAAGCTCAGGTCCGACGAGGAGCACTCACCAATCAATCTGTAGTTTTAAAGTGCCAAGATCTTCAAATTGACCTTCGGTCTCGGAAGGTTAAGCGCGGCAATACTGTCATTGACCTGCATGCAAAAGAGTTCATGCTTCTGGAGTATCTGATGACAAATCTCGAAGTGGTGGTAACTAAAACTCAGATTCTCGAAAAAGTATGGGGTTATGACTTTGATCCTCAGACAAATGTGGTAGATGTTTTGGTCTGTCGTTTAAGAAATAAAGTTGATAAAGCTCAGGGTGAAAAACTTATCCATACAATTCGTGGGGTTGGATATGTTCTTAAGAAAAGCTAAAAAACTTTTAAGCAAAATCAGCTACCGACTTGCCTTTGCGTACATTGTCTTTTTTATTCCATGCTACATGCTTACTTTTGGCTTGTTTTATTATTTTTCATCTCATTATCTTGAGCGACGTGATCGAGATGTTATTGAGGCTAGGCTTCAGCAGATAGAACAATTGATTGGAAATAAAGAAATTGCTGGGCTCAAAGCAGCTTTAAGTGAAGAGAAATTTCACAATCAGATTAATAAGCTCTTAATTTACATTTCAGATTCTAAGCAAAACACGCAGTTTCTACATTTGCCAGAAGATTCAATGCGTTTTGAGTTGCCAGTGGTCGAGGAATTTTTAAAAAAACGCAATCTGAATTTTGACGAAAACTGGTTTAATATTGCCTCCAAAGAGGGCGATGATGATGCTCTTGAGGTTAAGGCTGTTCGCATTTCTGGCGATGGTATTTTGATGGTTGGAGCGAGCACTGATGAGCGAGATGAAATTCTGGAGAGGTTTCAAGAAATATTTCTTACTATATTTTTTCCGTTAGTTTTGTTTTCAAGTTTAGGATCCGTTTTAATTTCTCAAAAAATTCTTTTGCCACTCGCCAAGCTGTCGAAGTCGATTTCAGAGGTGAAATCTGGGCATTTGGGTTCTCGGGTTGAGTTGCCTTTGCGGCAAGATGAGCTCTATGATCTATCGCAAACTTACAACGAGATGGCCGATCAAACCGAAAAGCTTGTCATGGCAATTAAGCAAACCGTAGACAATATTGCTCACGATCTTAAAACTCCTATGACCCGAATTCGGATCGCCTCAGCTATGGCACTGCAAAAAAATACTCATGCCGAGCTGAAGGAAGCTGTTGAAGAGACTATTGAGAGCACAGAGTCTATTTTGGCCATGATTCAAGCTATTTTAGAAATGGCCAAGTATAACACAAAGACAGTGGCCTTAGATAAATCTTGGTTCGCAGCTTCAGTTTTGATTGCAGAAGTTGTTGATCTCTATTTTTTTGTTGCAGATGACAAGAACATAAATATTGAGGTTGAGTGTGAGTTGGATCAGGTTTTTGCTGATCGCATCCGACTCAAACAGATCTTAGCCAATTTGTTAGACAATGCCATCAAATACTCACCAGGGCAGAGTAGTATTAATATTTTGGCTCTAGAGGAAGAACACTTTTTTGTTTTTAAAATTAAAGATCGAGGAGTTGGTATTTCTATTCAAGATAGGTCTCGAATTTGGGAGAGGCTGTTTCGTGCAGACAAGAGCCGAAGTGAACCTGGCTTGGGCCTAGGATTAAGCCTTGTAAAAGTCTACGCGGAAGCCCACGGAGGCCTTGCTTTGGTGCAAAGCGAGCTGGGCCAGGGGTCTGAATTTTTGATCAAAATCCCTAAAGCATAGCGATCATTGCTAGAACATTACGCGGATATTACATGAGTGGAATGATTCGAATATTTTATTGAAGTATTTAAGGCTCATTTATATGGTTCCCCTGCCTTGAAAAGGGGGGATATGATTTTACGACACCTGACGTTTTTGACGATGGTGATTTTTGCAATCCATTTTAGTGTAGCTCATGCTGCTGTGGATGAAACGTGCTTGGATCGTCATCATTAGGTTCTTATGAAGCAATATTTTGTGAGAATTTTGATTTTAACTATTGTTTGCATTTGTGGTTGTGTTTTCGCTGGTGAGCCTCAGGCAGAGGCCCCGAGTTTTTCATCATTTATCACGTTGGCTTTGGATCACTCACTAGATCTTCGAGTGTCTCAATCTGAGGTCAAAGCTCAAGAAGCAGGTCATCAACTGACGAGCCATGGGCAGTATTTGCCGCAAGTGTCATTGTTTGGGGCGTATTCAAGGCTTTCGTATGACCGCTTGCGGGATGACGGCTCTGGCATTGGCAAAATGATTTCTAATAACGGGCAGAATACTTCCTATGGTTTGACTGTTTCATACGATTTACAAAAGCTTTTGGGGACAGAGTCAGAGATAGCGAAGCAATCAGTGTACTTTGCTAGGTTACAAGAAAAAATTACAAAAAGAGACATCATTAGAAACTTAAAAAAATCTTCTTTTATTGTCTTTGAAACACAAAAAGAAATTGAAGAACTTAACAAAATGATTCAGCTCTTTGCTAAAACGGATGCTGTGCTTGAAAAGCAGAAGAGTCTTGGCATTTCTAATGAATTGGAACGCCAACAGTTTTTAGTACAAAAAAGTATTTTGAACGCCGATCTTGAACAGAAAAAATCAGATCTTGAAGTGGCACTCTTGCAACTTTCGGTTTTGACTCATATGGAGCTTAAATTCGTAACCTCTCAATTCTTAAGTTTTAAGCAAAAGCCAAAGCTGATATTTGCCAGCAAATCAAGTTTTGAGCCTGATTTGTTGGAGCAAGTTCAAGACCGTGAGATGCTTGAAAGTTTGGGGCGTGACTATGATGCCGCAAAACTTGAGTATGAAAAGTATACGTCGCTGCCTCTTCCGAGTGTTTATTTTAAAAATAGCCGCGATTTTCCGACTACAGCTTCGAGTGATGGTCCTCAAGCCAACTCAGAAATTGGTCTCTCTATCCCTTTGGATGCAATTTGGGGGAGGTCAGATCAAAAATCTCAACTTGCCTCCAAGGCTGAAAAAAATCATTTGATCGCCGAAAAGGCTCTGGCCGATTATCGCAGCCAAATTCGTTTGAACTTACAAAATATCTTGAGAGCAAAAAGACAAACCGAAGCTTTGAGTCGAGTGCGACTTGAAACAGAAAAATTGCTCGACAAATCCTTTCTTTATTTCTCGCAGAAGCGAATTGATGCACTAGGAACTTTAGATATTTTCCAGAAGTATCTGCAAACGGTCAGGAATAGTCTTTTGAATGATCTTCAGATTGAAATCGCCGATACGGAACTGGAATATCTTGTGGGTGGACAGTCGTTATGAGTTTTTTCAAGCAGACGCTAATTCGCAGTGTTTCTATCTTATTTTTGGGTCTATTTATTGCGATCTTGGGCGTAAAGGCATTCATGGCGATGCCAAGGAGCCTGTTTCCGGAGATCAATTACCCTCGAGTGGTTGTTGAAGTAAATATGGGCTTTGCTCCGCTACAGATGATGGAGTGGGGGATCACTTCAACTCTTGAAAAAGAGCTGCGAGCGGTTCCAGGCGTACGTCTTGTCAAGTCCACAAGTTCTCGAGGTCTTTCAAGTATAGATGTTTTTTTGCGGGAGAATGAAGATGTCTCGCAAGCAGTTCAGCGTGTGAACGCAAAAATTGCCGAGACAAGGTCATTAATTCCCTCAACAGCTGAAATTTCAGTGAGGCCGATCACTGCGGCCGCCTTTCCTGCAGCAGAGTTTTGTTTTGTCTCAAAAACGAAAGATAGCAGGGGCCTGAGAACTTTTGTAGAATACTCGATCAAGCCATTGATCATGGTGATCCCAGGCATATTCGATGCCAAAATCGCAGGCGGGGATTTGCCAGAATTTAGTGTGGAGCTAGATCCACAAAAGTTAGCCCTCAGAAATTTGAACGTAGCCGATGTCAATGACCGCCTTAAAAATTCTAACAGTGTCGATTTTCTAGGGCCTATTGATAACAAAGATGCTCAAGTTCTTGCATTCGGCGGACGCTTTGTTCATACAGCAAAAGATATCGAAGAAATTGTCGTGGATTCAAGCCTCGGTAAAGCCATTAAGATTTCTGATCTAGGGCAAGTTCGTCTGCGCAATGCTTTTAAGACAAAAGATCTTAGTCTCAATGGCAAAGAGTGCGTAGGCCTTGATATTTACTATCAAAGTGGGATTGACCAAAGCAAAACCTCAAGCCAAGTTTCTGCCACCATCTCCGAAGTCATCAAAAAAAATCCAGAGGAGTCATTTCGTAGTTGGGATCTTAATGACTTTACAGATCTTGCGACCAATGCAGTGTTGATAGATCTGGGTGTCGGGATGCTAATCATTGCTTTGGTCACCCTGCTTTTTTTGAAGAATCTTCGCTCAAGTTTGATTGCACTGTTGAGTATGCCGCTTGCGGCAAGCTTTACGTTTTTAGCGATGGCGCATTTGGGGCTTTCAATTAATTTAATGACTTTGGGTGGGTTGACGGCGGCTATAGGTCTGGTTGTGGATAATACTGTGATTGTGCTCGAGATGTTTCATCATCGAAGATCTTTGCGACCAAATTCGCCTCAGTTTGATCTTTTGCTTGAGACACTAATGTCTGTGGCTAAGCCCATGATTTTTGGAACACTGACCATTGCTCTCGTATTTACGCCGATCAGTTATCTTTCTGGTGTTTCTGGGATGTTCTTCTCTCCGATGGCAGCAGTGCATGGCTCCTCGTTAATGATTTCGATTCTTTTAGCACTTTTTATCGTGCCTGGTCTGATTTTGCTTTTTGACCAGTCACACAAGTCGTCTGCTTCGTCAGAAAAAAAGAAAAATTTTGAGGACACATCTTTTGCAAGATCTTACGAAACTATCCTGAACTGGGGCTTGCGTCGGTCGCGATCGGTGCAAATACTATTTTTGGTCATTCCTTTGTTTGGAATTTTTTTGTTGCCGTTGGCCGAAACCGGATTTTTGCCAGAGTGGGATGAAGGCGATATGGTGATTGATTTCAGAGCGACAACGCCTATGGGATTGCCGTCGGTAGTAGAAAGGATCAAAGTTCTTGAAGACTACCTTAAGCAATTGCCAGAGGTTGATTTTTTTATTCGCAAGGTGGGCACCGGCCTTGGCGAGTTCAATAAAGTACCCTATGTCGGAGAGGTCGTTGTTAAGCTCATTAAAAATCGCAAACGCTCGGTGTTTGCGATCAAAGAGGAGGTCAGTGCAAAGGTCGAAAAACTTGTAGAAGGCTTCGAGTTTGATCTTTTTCAAATTTTGCCAGACCGTTTGAATGATCTCAGTGGGTCAGCAAAGCCGATCGTTATTTTTCTGCGCTCTGATGCCAGTGGCGAGAATGAAGAAAAAATGGATGCCGCAGCGGATATTTATAAAAAGGCACTTTCTGAAATCAAGGGCTTGGATTCGGTTCGGATTGAGGAGCCAGAAAAATCAGCTGAGATTCAATTCAATTTGAATGAAAGCATTTCAAGGGCTCTGGACCTGAATTCAACTGCAGTCAGTGAAAATATTAAGTTCGGCTTATTTTCTCTCGATTCAAGCACCGTGCAAATTGGACCTCAAGCTGTGCCTATTCGTGTTCGGAGCATCAGCCAAGCAAAAATCTCGTCTCTTGATGGAGTCTCTATTTTCACTAACAAAGGCGGCTTGCGCAAAGTTTCAGATCTTGGAAAAGTCCAGACAGTGCAAAGCAGAATTGAATCCAGCCACATTGATGGATCACCGGTGCGCTCTCTGACAGCAGAGCTTGCGGGGAGGGGCCTAGGGAGTGTCGTTAAAGATATTCAAGAATATATCGCCAAAAACCCCATAAAAGGAATCTACCCCGAGTTGGCCGGAGATTACGAAATGCAACAGCGCTCGTTCAAAGAGCTGATTTTGGCATTTTTGATCGGCATGGTTTTAATTTTTATCACGACCTTGTTCTTTTCAAACCGGTTGAGTGTGGCGCTGCCGTTGACAATCTGCTCGCTGGTTCCTCCAGTGATAGGCTTATTGGGTTGTATCGTTTTTCGGGTGCCTCTGGATGTGAGTTCTTTCTCCGGACTTATTTCGGTCACAGGAATTGCGGTGGCAAATAGTTTTATGGCTTTGTCGGCCATTGAGGCACTCCCGCATTATACGCAAAATTTGAAGGCCTCAGTGCTCGTCGGAATGGTTCATCGCCTGCGTCCTATTTTGATGACAAATCTTGCCGCCATGGCAGGATTTATTCCGATCGCTGTGGGACTGGCTCAGGGCGATGAGATTTTGCGCCCATTCTCGATTGCAATTATCGTAGGCCTTTTTGGTGCAATCTATACGACATTGTTTTTGGCGCCGATATTTTACGCTCAGTATTCGCGACATTCTGTGTAG
>CANCBY010000072.1 GCA_947374445.1 Pseudobdellovibrionaceae bacterium | reverse complement strand
GAATTCAAACCGTTCTTGATGATGAAGAACGCCACAAGGCTGGAATTTAACTATTGAATGATTCAGGCCACAAGCAAAGCTTGTGGCTATTTGCAGAGCTTCGTAAGGAGCTCCGAAGTCAAATCGTCTTCAACACCAAATCCACCAAGGCCCTTTTCTTCGTTTTGCAAAGAGCTACTATTTTGTTTTGCTGTTGGTCTCACCAAACTTGAAGCCTCAAGACAGCTGATGCGATCTGCTTTTGTTTTGTCTGCAGTGAGTTTCACCTGCATGAGCGGCACGATCTTCAAATACAATTCCCAAGACTCAAGATAGTCGGCACGATCTAAAATTTCAGGCTGTGTCTTTGAATCATCCATCATTTTATAACTGATTTTCAAATACTCAGTTTCGAGATCTTTAATGTGCTTGAGTTTTTCTTCGAGATTAAGCGAAGAATTCACAGTCTCAACCATATTTGCATAAATGGCTTCGAAGCGATTTTTCGGACTTCCAAGGCTGCTTTCAGTTTGTGCGAATGACTGCAAACTAAAACTCAAAACTAATACTGAAAGGACGAGAGTTATTTGACTGCGCATGTGCCAACTCCTGTAGATTTTTGGATGTATTCGGATCTTTTATTAACAGCGGCTAAATAATTTGTAGGCTCAGAGATGTTTCGCCCTTCAGCTTTAATTGATGTTTTCATTGCTGAGAGCATGTCGATTGCATCTTTTGTAGTAATAATTTGTTTATTTGGATGTTTGGCTAAGTATCTGATGATTGCGCCAGTCATACCGCTTGGTCCTGTGTTGTGGCCCCAGAGACTCAGTTGGTTTTCTAAAAACTCTCGAGCTTGTGGTTCGATATTACTAAAAATTCTAACAGCCATGGCATTTTCAGTTAAGAGCTTTGTAACATTTCGTCTTAGAAATTTTTGATATCCTAAGCCGTATACAAGATTTAGCAACGGATTGCCTTTTTGTAGTGATATGCGATCACAAGAATTTTGTGGTCCTTCGCCCATGCCCTGTTGGAGCACTTGTTTAATCGGCGTGCACTGAGGGTCATTCTTTTTGTTCAAATAGTCGAGCATCACTTCTTTTTCAGTTCTGTTGAAGTGTGCGATTGCGCCAGCAGGACGTTTAGTATTCTCATCGAGAGGATCGGTGAGCTGACTTGAGCCGCCAGCTCCGCTCCATGAAACGGCATTGGGGTTGTGACCAGACTCATGAGCAATCATAAAGAAAAAACTTTGTGCTGCAGATGGAACTGTCTTTGCGTCGTTGGTAAGAAACTCACCGAGGCAATTCATAGTCATATCGAATGAGGCTCTAGCTACTTTTTTCAAATTGTCTGAGGCACATGGACGATCTACTTTAATGGAAGCTTGGTTTCCGCTACAAGTTTTGTAAGATCCGCCTTTAAACTGAAGTGCAGTTTCAAAACACTCATCTTTTACATACTTCTCGGGTTGGCTGGTATTTAAGAGCTGCGCAATAATTGTTTGCGGATTTTTTTGCAGTTGCTCCATATCCTTTTCAAGATAGTCGTTTTTTCCTGGCTTGCAGACTTCACCTTTGTTCAAAGCTGGAGTTGCACATTTTCCGTCGCAGCCATTTTTAGCAGGCTCTGGTTTCATGGCATCGGTGTTCAAGCGAGAATTTATTTCTGTGGCCTTTGCGATCACGGCCGTATTCAAATTGTCTGCACCCGAAGTGTCTGCTGTAGGAGGGAGTTCTTTTCTGTAAGCCTTTTCGATGCTTTTTTTAGGGGCAGCGACTTTTGGTTTTGGATAATGAGGTTCGTGGTATGAAGTTGTGTCTTCGGCTACGTGCACTGGCAGGTTTTCTTTGGGCGTTGTCGTGAGCTTAGATTTTGAATCCGCGCCTTTTGTGGGCTTAAAGTTTTCATTGATTACAGTGAGAGGAATTTTTTTACCACTTTCGGCTTTCCAGGATTCAAGAAGTTTTTTTTGCTCCTCGCCTTGGACGTCAAGAATTTCTAAATTTTTTGCGCTTTCGCGGTAGTAAACCCAATAGCAATCCTTTTTGGTGCTGACGTCGGCGTTTAAAATTTTAAGGCAGAGACCATAAGCGTAAGGGATTTTAGTTTTTGGATCTTTGAACTCAACCGGCTTCTCGCCAATGACGGCTTTTGTTCCCTTGCGGAGCTCATAAATTTTATTGTCATCACTGACGCGAAATTTACTTTCTGAGCGGGCGTTGACAAAGTTTTTAAGTTCGATCAATTGCCCCTCTTGAGGGGTCACGGCAGCAATGCTAAATGCTGCCAGGCCGGCAAAGGCGAACTTTAAATAACGGTACTTCGTAAACGACATGCGACCTCCGAAGGAGCTGTTACTCCTTAAAGAGCAAAGCTATAGCCAAAGGTTGCCATAATAAATTTAGTAAATACAGATACTTAGGGTCTGGTGCCAGTCTCAAAATAAGACACAGCACTAGAGTGATAAGCAGTTGTCTAAAACCTAGACGGTTTGGTTTTTTAGATCATCTGACAACTCTGCCAGGAGTTGGTGCTGGAGAATTTGTTCGGCAACTGTCACTTTGGCTTTGCGCCATTTGAAGCGGTATAAGGCTATTCAGAGCTTCGGGGCGATTGAAGCGCTGATTCACCTTCAACAAAATTTTGTCTGAGTTGCCATCTCTAAAACGCCCACCGACTCCTAGACCCTGAAAAGAGATTTGGTTTCTATCCAGAGTCCAACGGCCCGAAAGTCCAGTTTGAAACTGAATTGGATCTGCACGGAAGGAATTTGAGCCAGCCGAGTAGGCTTCGGTGATCATTGAAAGCTCTTGGTAAGTCGCCTGATAGGTTCCGTTGGCGTAGATATTTAGAGCGATTTTAAGACCAAGATTTTGCCCAGATCCTTGGCGGCCAATATTGACGGGCACCACATTGATTGCACTAAAGCTTCTGAGCGGTTGGCCGTTGGGGCAAGCACCTTCGGTACGATAAAGAAACTGGCTGTAAAATGCCTCAGCCGTGCCCACACCGGTGTCTGGCGCTCCTGATGTTTCTTGTTGTGTTGGAATATTAGGGTTTTGCATCTGTGTGGTGTCAACAGGGCCCGCGGTTTCTGCTGTTTTGCTGTCTGACGATTTGTTACAAGCGGTGAGGCCTATGGTGGTAGCGAATGCGAGCGATAGAAGCAGTGTCAATTTGGTCATATTTCCCCCTGAGCTAGCCTTTCGAGCAAGGTGTGTACCACCTTGCCGTGAGACTAAATGATCCCAGTGGCTTGGCTTGAGGGTGCGATTCTTTAAAAAAACGCTTACACCGAGTAAAAAATACGCCAAAATAGGGAATGAATTTTAATCTAGTGCATCCAGAGACATGGGCTGGCCTCAACCATAAGATCCATAATCTATGGTCTTTGCCTCCTGAGATTTCAGTCAGAGTTTACAAGGGAATGCACCACGCGGCCTATGAGCTGGCAGTGGGCACGGCTCTTTTTTTATCGCACAAAAGAAGCGTGGCATCGATTCAAGGGCAGACTCCTGCTTTTCAAACTGTGATGCCATTTTTGTACAAAGAGGCCTTTCAGTTGCAGTTGCAGAGCCAGTTGCAGCCCAAAGCTGCTTTGCTTGAATGGGCCAAAGCTTTGAAGGCAGATAACAGTTTTGTCATGCAGGCCGAAGACAATCCGATCACGGGAGAGTGCTTTTTTGATTCAGAGCTAGAGACTGTTTTTCATGATAAAAAAATATTTTCTATTCGCGCTTCACACGGCAGGCATTTTCATCTTCGCTCATTTGCCGAGCGAGGCCTGACACCCTCATCGATCCAGATCTGTGAGTTGAATTCTGAATTGGCTGTGGCTCTTTGTGGTTCTCGCTTTAAGTCTCCGGTGCAGATTTCATCTCATCTTCATTGGGATACAGAAAGAGTTTTATCAGATATAAAAAATATGGCATCCAGCACTCCAGAGCAGGCAACGCAAGAACTAAAGTTGCCTCCGGGCTTTCAGGCTTTAAAAACTCAAGAGCCACGCTTTGCTGATCGTGTTTTATTTTTTAATAATGAAATTCATGGCGAAGCCCTAGAGATCGAGCTTAAAAAGCGCTTGTCGCTAAATAAGGACTCAAGCTTGATTTCGAGTTTGAACTCTTGCAGGCATGGATTTTTAGATCTCACTTGGTGGGAAAACCGCCCTCAACCAGAGAGCCTTCGTGGTCTTGTTATTGTAGATCAAAAACTACTCTCTCAAAAAAATCTTGAGCCTTTGCTTTTAGAATCAGCGCAAGCATGTCGAATATAAAAAAAGTAAAAGGCATTGTTCTTCGTGCGACGAAATACTCTGAAGCCGATCTTATTCTGCAGTTGATTCTTACCAATGGCGAAAAAATTTCAGTCTTAGCTCGGGGAGCTGTTAAGAGTAAAAAGCGTTTCGTTGGTGGAGTTTTAGAGCCGACTCATTTTATCGAGGCTCATTGTAAGCTAGGGGCTTCCTCGGACAAAATGGGAGTTTTGCAAGAGGCAGTCTTGCTTGAAAGTTTTCCGGGATTGCGAACAGATTATGAAAGACTCGAGACAGCCCTCTTTTGCTTGAGCACGATGGCAAAACTTTCTCAAGAGGGCGATGGCAACTCCGAGGGTTTGTTTAATCTTTTGGGTCACGCCCTAAGGAGCCTCGAGAACTGTAAAAATTTTGAGGTTTTTAAAACCGCTTTTGGCCTGAAAATTTTATTTCAGCAGGGTGTCCTTGAGACAGAGCCTTGGATGACATCATTTTTGAAGCCAACATTAAAGCAGGTGATTGAATTAGAAAATGAAATGACGGTTTCTCATTTGCAAAACAATTGGGTCCAAGCCCAACTCGCGCATTATCTGCAGACAGCCGGTACACACAGTGCCAGCTTTTAACCGTCAGACCTAGAAGTCACCAGTGTAAGTGAGGCCCGTCATAAGCGTGTACTTGCTGTAGGTATATGTACTCACACTCGATGAGTTGTTATTGAGTGTTAAAATAATGTTGGTCGAAAGCTTTTCACCAATTGGCTTTTCTAAGCCCAGGCTAAGCCCTAGATTGTTATCAGTTCGTGAAACTGTCGCATTCGGGTAATTTGATAAATACCCAGAAACCCTTGCTGTGGCATTGGTGCCAGCTTTCCAAGGGGTCAAGTAGGAGGCTCCCAAATCAATGCGTTGGTAGGCCTGATTTTTTCCTTTAGCTTGATTGAGTGAGAGCCCACCATCATAGCTTTTGGCTGTCGTTTTCTTTTTGTCTTTGAAAAAAACCTGGCTTGTCGAGAGCGAAACTTTGGTGGCGGTTTGATTGTCATCATCCGAAGAGACTGCAATTTGCGATAAGTCATTGCGCACTTCAAGCGAGTAAGTTGAAAACCAATCGTCAGACATAACAAACGTATTATCATTGTGGAGAATAGTAGAATTTAAAATCGTCTCACGATTATCGATCGGTCCAGATTTGGAAGTATCGACATTCATAGCGGTGGTTTCAACAGCTGGCGAAACGGTGATTTGGTATGGCTTACTGAAAATAACGCCTTTGTGTTTGTAAGGAAAACTCAAATTGGCCGAGAGCGGGTCATTTTGCTGAAGCGATTCTGACATCCCAAATGACGTCGTATAGCTAATCGTATTACTGGTCGCGAGCAGAGCTGAGAATTCATTCGCCTCAGTGTAAATAGGACGGTATTCAAGAGTCGCTCCCATAGGAATACGAAATCCAGACTGATCAGAGGCACTTCCCGCAGCGGCCTGGTTTAAAATGTTAGAGTCATAACCAAAACCAAGGCTGAGTGTGTAAAGAAATTTTTTGGCTTTGTTTTTTTGGAAAGCTTTAATATTTGCAATTTGCTCAATATAGGCTTCGGACTGTTTATCGAGTTGGGTGTCGCTGGATTTATCAAGAACGTATTCAAAGTGTGGCTGAGCTTTGTCATAGTTTTCGTCTTGAAACTCAAGCACACCCATAAAAAATGACGATGAAGGGCTTAGCACTGTGTCGTTCTGCGCTTTGATCGGTTCAAACTCTTTAAGGGCAGTCTTGTTTTCTTTTAGCTTCATGTGATTCAGAGCAATGAAATAATCTCTTTCAAGGGTGTTGACGTCGGGGCCACTTGCTTCAGGAAGGACCACAAGAGATCTATTGTACTTTTCGTTTTTATAAAGCGTAACCCCATATTGATAGTAGTAGCCCTTGTTTTCGGGATCGAGCTCGATAGATTTTGAAAATTGAGTTTCAGCATCCTTGAATTTTTCATTTTTGTAAAAAGCCATGGCTTTTTCTGCAAATGATTTTGCTTGCTCTCTTCTTAATTGTTTTTCGTTTTCGTCAAGAGCTGCCTGCTTTTTCGCGATCTCCTCGCGTTTTAGACGTTCCTCTTCAGCTAGCCTCTGGCGTTCGTTTTGATTTCTTTCAGCTAAAGCATTATTGGCAAGTTTATTTGCTACCGCAGTCGCGTGCTTTTGCACTGTCAGGCCCGCTTTAGAGATAGCAGGTTGATTTTGCTTGTAGTGGTCGTACGCTTCGATAGCTTGTTCACGAGTGTCAAAGACTGAGATCAACTGCGTAGCTGACTCTTGCCTTAGAAAAAAGGGTTTGCGAACTAAAAGGCCTTCTCGAATAAGCGCATCGATTTTTTGGAGTTCATTTTGGCCATTAAGCGCGCCCTCTGGCACTAAGTAAATTTCGGGCAACACGTCGACATTTTGGCGAAACGAAATTTGATAGCTTCCTTCAAAGGTGCTTGTATCCGGACCTGTTTCTTGAAGTTCAATTCGTGCCATACGGCCAGTGCCAGCATCACGCAAAAGAACTGAGTGCGATTCAACTTGGTTTTTGTCTTTATTCCAAAGTGTTGACTTGTATTCAATGTGAATTGGCTTTGAAGGATCTAATTTTAAAGTCAAGTTGGGTAGCTGTGCAAAAGCAACAGGGTAAACTGTTAGAAAATTTGTCAGGATTAAAAGTAAAAAAGTGTGTTTCAGAAAAACTCCTACCACAGATCTATAAGTGCAAAATCACTTTAGATTTATAATTCATTATAGATTTGTGGAGAGTCCAAGGGCAAACAATTGGTTTGTTGAGCCAGCTAAAGGCCGGGTTTATTGTTTGTTAATAATGATCGTGGCTTTCGAGCCAGCGCCTCGTACGGCACCATCAAGGAATGGATTCGTGACGACCGGAACCTTAGGTAAGGTTGGCAAAATTTGCGGTGCGGACGCGGGTAGCGCTGAATCAATTCCTGTTGGTCCTTTAGGGCCGCTTCCAAGATCGCTGGCATCAACCATCGAGCTTGAGCTTGCAGGCTTTCTATCGCCGCCACTATTTTGATTTTTTGCCAAATCGGAATTTGATTCTTGGTTCGCTTTCTTCACATCTTCTTTAGGTAAGGTTTTTGGAGCCTCGGGAGCTTTGCCTTCTGTGGCAGATGTCATTTGTCCTGGTTGAACGAAAACAGGATTTAGAATTGCTCCGCCTGGTCCTGGTTTACCAACGGCCACGGTTCCTGTAAAGGTGATGATTTCTGATTTTTTGCTAACGCGATCGTAGCTGGTTAAGAAGTCGGTACCTCGAACTCCAGCCACAGCTGAAGGAGTCTTGACGTTGAATTTAGATTTCTCGCCATCGTATTTCTGTTCGACACTGGCTCTTATTTTTCCGAACTCAACTTTAAGTTCTACGCTTTTCTCTTGGCCATTGTTTGTGTATTTTTCGATAACAATTTTTGTATCAGGAGAGATATTCAATACGTTTTTATCCGACATAACAATTTTTGCTCTTGAGTCGGGGCCAGTTAAAATCGTATCACCAGGAAATACTTTCTTTCCGACCTTGCCGGGCTCAGTGCTTTTTGTCGCTGCTGAGGTGACTTTAACATCGCCTTTAACAACCATCATGATGCCGTGGATGGCTTCTTCTGCGCGCACTTCAATAATGCCCATAGTTAAACTAAGGGATAAACCTATACAAAATTTAAGTGTGCGAGACATATTAGCTCCCTGGTCATAAATTCAAGAATCTGAGTACTTATCGGCTGCTGGAAGAGCATTCTTGAAGGCAAGATTGGACTCAAAGTGAGATGAATCGTCTCAGAAATGACGATTATATGAATTTTGGACTAAAATGAGACAAAAAAAGGAGCTCCAAGAGCTCCTTTTTTTGTCTATATCTAGTGTTGGGTTTAATTTACTTTTTGCACTGAGCCTGAAATTTTTGAGGAACAGATTCGAGCTGTTTTAAGTCGACAGCGCCATCTTTATCTTTGATGAGTTTGAAATCACTCATGCAAGTGTCGGGAGATTGAAAAGCATAAAGTATATTTGAGAGTGTGCCTTGCAAGCTAGAGTTTGCTTTTGCCATTTGTTCGTAAGTCGAAGTCGAAGCGCAAGTTCTTTCTTTGTTGTTCCTAGCAGCATCGAGATCAATTGCCATCTGGCGGGACTCTCGGCGAAATTTATCATTGGCAATAGACGGATCATACTTAATCAGTTCAGCGGCAGCAGCCTGACCGTCAAGATCGTCTGAAACCTTTATTAGCTTCTTTTCAATTTCGTTAAAAAGATCACTTTTTGCTTTGTTTATTTCTGAGATAGACGCCGATCTTTTGACATTGCCTAAGTTTTTATACTGAGGAGAGTTGCCATCAATAAGATAGGTTCGCTCGTAGCCTTTTCGTGAAATAAGCGTGATATAAGCTGCTACTTGACCTTGATCAATAAAAGTTGAAATGTCCTCAGCAGTCATAACACGGCGAACTCCATTGGGACCTAATTGTTGGCAACTGATGCTGCCGCCGGCGTCTCTGATGTTGCATGCGATTTCGGCCGTGTCTGCGGCCCAAGTCATTTGGACTCCAACAAATGTTGATAGAGCTAAAAGTAAAAAATGTTTCATTATAAATCTCCCTGTGATCTGTATTTCCAATTGAAGTCTGTCAGTTGAGGTTAAGTCAGAGCTCTTATTGGCAGCAAGTGAAGTCTTAAGATGTTGGGACCTTAGTCTAGCCGAGATTTATCGACGATGTTGTCAACAAGGTTGAGTCATTGCTAGGATGACTTGAATTGATTAAGTGAGTGAGACAGAAACTAAGACAGATATGGACGAGGAGTCGCATTATGATTCAGCAACGATTGTTATTTTCTTCTCTGGTCGCAATAATTTTAGCCGGAATTAATCCTGCGATGGCCGAAGAAAAACAGCCTGCGGCACCTGCTACAGTATCGACAGTAACAACGGCTACTGTGAAGGCCGATACTACCAAGGTCATTTCAGATAAACCTATGATTAAGTTCGCAACGCCTAAAGCTGCGGTTCTCGGCTACGACAAAGATAGTGGGCAGGCTGAGCCAATAAAGTTTAATCTTGGTTACGATCAAGACAAAGTTGTTAGTGAGATTGAAAAGGCTAAACCCAAAAACTCTCAATATCCTAGCCACAAATTTGCTATCACTCCTAGCAACGACAGCTACAGTGGCACTTATGACTACAAAGGCACATTGAATATACCTACGACTCAAAAATCGCAGAGTTTTTCGTCATCAAATATGGGGGCAGATGCGACTTATCTCTACTCTCCAAATGCTGAGACAGTTTACGAAGTATCCGCGAGCTATTTTACAGCTGGAGCGACGGCAGTCACCAATACGACCTCTCCTAAAATTGTCGTATTAGATACTAAGTCATCGACTGTTCAAACGTTTGGAAGAGCAAACTATTGCTATTTTACTTTCTCGAATGGCTCTCGCATTTGTCCGGGCTTGGAGCTGGTTTATGATTCATACTCGATACTAAATACAACAAATACTGGGACGACTATCGCAACGCTTGAGATGCAAAAGGCAATGGAGATATCGGGCGGAGCAAACATTTATGCAGAAGTTCCCTTTTATAACAACTTCAACGCAAGATTCAGAGCTGGCTACATTGTTGGAACTGGAATGGGGCGTTCAGGAGTTGTGGGATCACAAAATATTGCTGGATATAGTAATGCAGACGTCGACTGGAAAATTCTACCACAACATTCAGCTACGTTAGGTGTTAGTTATCTAAGCAGAACTGCGGTGACCGATTCTGCAAATATGACTATGAAATCACTCATAGTCTCTGTTGGATATATTTTTGAACTAGGCCGCTAAGTCTACAACTGCAGCGGCTTTGAATTACTCGAAACTTCCGCAATCTTTTTTGATGAACGCCGGTGCTCCAGAAGAGTTGAGCACCTTGATCCAATGCTCAGAATAATCAGCACCAATCAGTTTTTGGCCTAAGTTTAAGTCTGCTTGCAAAACTTCAGAACTTGATGAGGCTCTCTTGTGCAATTTGCAGGACTTGCTCATCACCCATGGCTTTGCCCCATCTAATATGTCTGAAGCTTCAGCGACACTTGCAAGACGTCGTATTTTGGCAGAGTTAGCATCTTTTTTCGAAGCTAAACCATCTGATTTGGCAACTTGCTGGCCAAGTTCAGATTTTGCAGTTTGTAAGGCCAATCTTGATTCCATCACGCTCGACTGCGAATCAATTGAAGCATCGATCGCTTCAGAGCTCACTCGCTTAACAGAAGCTAAATAGTTTTTCATTTTTTCTGTTTCGGCTTCAATTCTCAACTTTTCTGATTCGTTGATGGTTTTAGACTTTTGCGCTGCAACCGTTGTTTCTTCTAGGCGCTTGACCTCTGCAGTGACTCGGTTGTCTGTCTCAAGCTTTTTGGCTTCGACTTTTTTGAACTCGATATTAGATTCGGCCAAATCAACTTTGGCTTTTTCTAGACCTTTTCTTGTTTGCTCAAGATCTGAATTAGCTTTTGCAATTTCCAACCTTCTATCATCAATTGCAGTTCTAATTGCCATCAACTGCAGATTAACTCCGGCAGCATCAGCCTTAAGATT
>CANCBY010000071.1 GCA_947374445.1 Pseudobdellovibrionaceae bacterium | reverse complement strand
TAACACCCTCGACTGCAAGCAGATCAAGAGCCATGCGATTACCAAAAGCCTCTTCAGGTGTTGAAAATGAGGCCTTTCCTTCTGTCAAAACGGGTTGGTCTAAAACAAACTTCCACGCATTAGGATTGGGCGTGGCTTGAACTCGAATTAAAACTTGTTGGTCATTCATGTCAGCATCTCCTGAGCTTTTCTGACGGCTTTAACTAACTGATCGATATCAGCTGATTGATTAAAAATTGAAAACGACGCGCGCACAAAACCCTTGGTCTTCATTCGACGCATTAGAGGCTGGGCACAAAGATGGCCTGCCCGCACAGCCACATTTTCTTGATCAAGGATTTGCGCAACATCTGAGGGGTGAATCGAACCCAGCGCAAACGATATGATCGGTGCCTTGTGCAAGCTCTGTCCATAAATCTTAAGGCCAGAAATTTCAGATAATTTTTGTGTGGCTTCAGCTAAAAGCGATCCTTCATGAGCATGAATCGCCTCGAATCCCCACTTGTTGATATAATCAATCGCTGCACCAAGGGCGATAACGCCTTCGATATGAGGAGTGCCGGCCTCAAATTTAAATGGCAATGAGTTGTAAGTTGTTTTTTCAAAGGTGACTTCAGAGATCATGCTGCCACCGCCTTGATATGGAGGCATTTTTTCTAAAAGATCTTTTCTTCCATAAAGAACTCCTGAACCGTAAGGACCAAAAATTTTATGTGAAGAAAAGGCATAAAAGTCAGCGCCAATCTCTTGAACATCGACTTTAAAGTTCGCGACATACTGAGCACCGTCAACAAGAACCAAGGCTCCAAAAGAATGTGCCAGTTTGGAGATCGCTTTAATGTCATTTACAGTGCCAAGCACATTTGAACAATGAGTAACGGCCACCATCTTAGTTTTTGCGCCGATAATTTTTTGCATAGCCGCTGAATCCAATTCACCAGCATCAGTCACCGGAATGACTTTAAGCACGGCACCGGTTCTATCGGCGATCATCTGCCACGGAACGATATTCGCGTGATGTTCCATTTCGGTAACAACAATTTCATCTCCGGCCTTAAGATGAGCGGAACCCCAACTTTGAGCGACTAAGTTAATAGACTCAGTAGCTCCTTTGGTGAAAATAATTTCTTCAGTGTGAGCAGCGCCTAAAAACGCTTTAACTTTGCTTCGCGACTCTTCAAAAAATGTTGTTGCTCTATCCGCAACAAAAAATGCTCCGCGATGGATATTTGCTGTCTCGTAAGTATAGTAGTGACCGATTCTCTCAATCACAGGCCAAGGCTTGAGTGCCGAAGCCGCGCTATCAAGATATACCCAAGGCTTGCCACGCACCCGCTGTGTGAGCGCAGGAAAATCTGCTCGCGCTTTTAAAATGGCTTGTGCGTTTACCATTCCACTCATTGAGCTTCTCCAGATGTATTAACCGAAGAAACCAAATTTGAAGCTCTATAATTTTTAAGCAAGATCTGAGAAAGCCAGCTTTGCACTTTTTGATCGCTGACTTGAAAAACTAAATCTTGAACAAAGCCAAGACTCAACATCTCAAGCGCCATCTCGCGTGGAATGGCCCGGCTTAAGAGATAAAAAAGTTCTTCGGGATTTAGCTGACCCACCGTCGAGCCATGAGTGGCCTTGACGTCGTCTGCTAAAATCTCTAACTGAGGACGGCTGTCGGCCTCGGCCTCACGACTTAAAAGCAAATTATTATTGAGCTGATCCGATGAGGCCTTTTGTGCCCCCTGACGAATTTTAACCATACCAGTAAATACTGAGCGGGCTTGATCATTCAGCACTGACTTATAAAGCTGCGAAGTAGTGCAATGGCCAACCTGATGATCAATCACAGTGTTGTGATCAAGATGCTGAGCGGCTGAAGCCAAAGTCAATCCTTGTGCTCGAGCGTAAGCATTTTCACCTTGCAATGAAATCAAAAGATCATGACGGCCAAGTTTGGCACCAACAGTAAAAGACAAAGACTCTAAATGAGCGCCCTCTGCCAACGCAATTCGCGTTAGGCCGGTGTTGAATGAAGCTTTGTTTTCTTCTTGAAGGCGCAAATATTCAAGCTTTGCAGAACGAGCCACATGAATTTTAGTGACAGAATTCTGCCAAGAACCGCCCTGCAAGGAGGAGTAACTCTCGACCAAAGAAAGTTTTGAACCCTCTTCAAGATTTATCGCAAGCTTTGGTTGAGTCATTTTTTTTGACTGCGTCGCCACCGATAAAATTTGAACAGGTTTTGAGAGCGACTGATTCTTAGGAACGGTCAGCACAAGACCTTGCTGCAAATAAGACTGATTTAAAGTCTCGAGTGGCAAAAGATCAGAAGAACTTGCTTCAGAACCAGCATCAACAAACTTTGCCATGTGAGAAAGCTCGGACCAATCAGAAAGCTCCTTATTCAACTCACCATCAATAAAAACCAAATTATAAAACTCAGAATTCATCAGAACAAGCTCGGCCCGAACCAATGATTTAAGATTACTTTTCGTGGCAAGTTCGAAATTTTGCGAACTTAGGTCCCGCAAGCTGGTATAGTGCCAGTCTTCGTTTTTGCGTGTCGGAAATTGAAAGTTCTGAAGCGGTTGAATCATTGCAAAAGCCAATCATAGCCCTGCTTTTCAAGCTGTAAAGCCAGCTCTGGACCACCCGTTTTAATAATTTTACCACCCGCTAAGACATGCACAAAATCAGGTTTAATATGGTCTAAAAGACGCTGATAGTGAGTGACTAAGATCACAGCATTGTCTTTAGTTCTTAGTTTGTTAACGCCTTCAGCGACAACTTTAAGAGCATCGATATCAAGACCTGAATCAGTTTCATCTAGAAGAGCAAGCTTGGGTGAAAGCACGGCCATCTGTAAAATTTCATTGCGCTTTTTTTCGCCGCCAGAAAAACCGACATTGACCGAGCGATCAACGAAGTCTTGCTTCATTGAAACGACTTTCATTTTTTCAGTGAGCAAAAGACGAAAGTCCTCTTCGGACATGGCTTCTGCGCCCTGATGAGTTGCAACCGAATTAAATGCTGTGTGCAAAAATTTGAAGTTCGAAACGCCCGGAACTTCAACTGGGTATTGCATCGCTAAAAAGACGCCCTCTTTGGCTCTCATGTCTGGCTCGAGCTCAAGAAGATTTTGCATTTTAAAGTTGATCTCAAAATTCACTTCGCCCGAAGTCACTTCATACGAAGGATGGCCGGCAAGAACTTTAGACAGCGTGCTTTTGCCCGAGCCATTAGGCCCCATGATCGCATGCACTTCGCCGGCGTTTACTTTTAGAGAAAGGCCCTTCAAAATTTCTTTTTCATCAATTTTAGCGTGAAGGTCTTTAATTTCTAACAACATATCTTTATCCTTGCTCTTAATTAGCCGACAGAATTTTCAAGTTTCATTTCAATAAGCTTTACGGCTTCAACCGCAAACTCGAGAGGCAACTGCTTAAATACATCTTTACAAAAACCATTCACTAGCATCGAGATCGAGTCCTCTGTGCTAAGGCCTCGCGAGCGCAAATAAAATATTTGGTCTTCGCTGATCCGAGAAGTCGAGGCCTCGTGCTCCAAAGTGGCAGTTTTATTTTTAACTTCAATGTAAGGATAAGTGTTTGCCGAGCATTTATCGCCCACCAACATCGAATCACATTGTGAGTAATTTCGAGCATTCTCTGCCGAAGGCATGATTTTTACTTGCCCGCGATACGAGTTTGAGGAAAACCCTGTGGATATCCCTTTGGAAATGATGGTGCTCTTTGTGTTTTTACCTATATGGATCATCTTTGTGCCAGTGTCTGCTTGCATATGATCATGAGTCAGAGCGACCGAATAAAATGCGCCCTCAGAATGATCGCCTTGCAAAATTACCGACGGGTACTTCCAAGTAATCGCAGAGCCGCTCTCGACTTGAGTCCACGAAATTTTTGATCTGCGACCAACGCACTTTCCACGCTTAGTCACAAAATTGTAGATGCCACCACGGCCCTCTTTGTCGCCGGTGTACCAGTTTTGCACTGTCGAGTATTTGATTTCAGCATTTTCCATCGCTACTAGCTCAACGACCGCAGCATGCAGCTGATTTTCATCCCGCTGAGGAGCCGTGCAGCCCTCAAGATAATTTACGAAACTTCCTTCGTCAGCCACCAGAAGTGTGCGTTCAAATTGACCTGTATCAGAAGCGTTGATGCGAAAATACGTTGAAAGATCAATCGGGCAACGAACACCTTTAGGAATATAGCAAAACGATCCGTCCGTAAAAACTGCAGCATTCAGAGCCGAATAGTAATTGTCAGTGTAAGGGACAACTGTGCCTAGATGTTTTTTAACGAGCTCGGTGTGCTTCTTAAGGGCCTCAGAGATGGAGCAAAAAATCACACCGGCCTCTTCGAGAACTTCGGTATGAGTGGTTCCAACTGAGACGGAGTCAAAAACCACGTCCATAGCCACACCTGAAATACGCTTTTGCTCGGTGAGAGGAATTCCGAGCCGCTCAAAAGTTTTTAATAACTCTGGATCCAATTCATCTAACGACTGTTTTTTATTTTGTTTTTTAGGGGCGGAGTAATAACAAATATCTTGAAAATCAATTTTAGGATATTTGACGTGAGCCCAAACAGGCTCAGTCAGAGTCAGCCAATGGCGATACGCCTTGAGTCGATACTCAAGCATGAACTCAGGCTCTTCTTTTTTTGCAGAAATCAAACGAATGATATCTTCGTTGAGGCCTCGCCCCACGTTGTCGGTTTCGATATCAGTAACAAATCCATATTTATAATCGGTATCCATGCTGTCCTAGTTTCTAGCCAAGAGGTCGCGAATCGAGAGGCTCTTGTAAAACTCATTGAGTTTGTTGTTTAAATTCACGACCGGCGAAATAATGTTGCAAGATTTTTGGATGTCGCAGGCGCCGTCTTCACTTGCACCGTGATTGTGCTGCAAACATTTAGCAATCTTTGTTGGCCCTTGAATGGCCTCGATCAGCTCATGCAGATTAACTTTTGAGAGATCGCGCGTGATTTGATAGCCACCCGATGCGCCCTGCTCTGAACGCAAAAGACCGTGCCCAGCCATGATTTGCATGACTTTTGCGGTGGCATCAAACGGAGCTTGATAGCTGTCGGAAACCTCTTTAGCAGTCGTTAGCTCACCAGGAGTTTTTAAACTCATGTGCTTGAGCGCAATCAAAGAATATTCGAGCTTACGGTTGAGCTTGTTCATGCAGCACTTGTAAATGAAAACTTAATGAAAGTCCAAGCGAATTACGCCAAAAAAAGACTTGTTTAAATGCACTAGTTTCTCATGGTTATGGCTTGTGTTCGATTTGAGGTGCCTTCGGGCTACACCAGGCCACTTGACTCCCAACACACAATTGATTCAAGGCTAATTTTGACGGCTATCAAAGACTGCCGCAACTTAAGCTTTGCACCCAAGCCATGAGCAGACTAAATCCATCTCATGAAACTACTCGCAATTATTATTGGCTGTACAATAGCTCTTTTGATGTCGCTAGCTTCGATTCATTATTACGGATTGGGTCAGCACTATCGCCCCTTAGAACATCGTTTTTATCAATCAAAAGCTCCGTGGATTATCACCGGCTGGGAGCAAAGTTTTTTTGCCGAAAAAAATCCTGATCTGATTTTACTGGCCTCTGTCTATCGCACCAAAAGCGGAACATACCTTGTCGCTCCCTCAAGAGAAAAAGTTTTAAAAAATTCAGACCGAGAGCAAGATCCCTCTCCATCACGTCCCAAGCTTTCAGATTTTCTCACGACATATAACAAGCAAAGACTGATTTTACAGCTGCTAGATAATGCCGAAGATATCGACCGAGAAATGGGAGCCATTTTGACTAACGAGGCTCGCACCGAAAGAATTCTCATTCAGAGTGAGTTCAACTTGGTTCTTGAGTCACTCAAAAAAATTCAGCCGCTTATGCTGTATGGGGCGACACCCTCTGACGTGATGAGGTTTAAATCGTTTCAGTCCATGGGAATTTTAACGGCTGTTCCTTTTAAGGGTGATATTTATTTTGCTCCTCTCAAGTTGAAAAAGAAAGAAACTCTCAATCCAGACATCAAGGCAGAGCTTCAACGCCGATATAAAAAAATTATTTTAGGGCCTTTGTTAAATTCAGAGGACCTAAAGGCCGCATTAGATTTGGGTGCAGATGGCTACTATGTAGAAAATCCTGAAGAGGCCCTTAAGCTTCTTAAATAGTTCAGTTTGCCTCTGCCTAGCCCAAGGTCTAGCGCAGAGCCATTGGGTTCGCTTTTATCTCTCTGAGAGCCGCTTCACGTCTTGAGTCACACAGGCCGTTGATCTATTATTTGTACCTATGAAAAAACAATTTTTTAGACTTACAAAAATATTCAGCTCCGTATCGTTAATAAGCGCTTTTTGCATCTCTGCCGGCGCCGCAGCGGGAGTTCAATCTACCAGTGTTTCAGTGAGCACAGGTGGGCTTGATGCCATTTGGTCGGCAAGTCTTGTCGTGCAGTTGACCCTGCTGACATTAGTCAGCCTTTCTGTCGTTTGCTGGGCTGTGGGTATATCAAAATATTCACAATTCAAAAAAATCAAATCTGCTAATGAGCCTTTTCTCAATCGATTTTGGAAATCTCAAAACTTAGAGCTTCTTTACAACGACTGCGACCAGTTTAGAGATTCAAGTTTGGCGCGTGTATTTAAAGCAGGCTTTTTAGAATTCAAAGATTCAGGCAATCAAAGTTATGGTGCCGAAAATATCGAACGCGCCTTAAGAAAAGCCGTCGATCTTGAAGTGGCTGCCATGGAATCAAGACTCACGCTGCTTGCAACCACCGGAAGCACCGGCCCATTCATTGGACTTTTTGGAACTGTCTGGGGAATCATGGGCTCATTCCATAAAATCGGCGCCACTGGAAGCGCAAGCCTTGCTGTTGTTGCGCCAGGGATTTCTGAAGCCTTGATTGCAACTGCTATTGGTCTTGCAGCAGCGATCCCAGCCGTTGTTCTTTACAATAATTTTATCGCTCGAATTCGCAGAGAAGAAACAGCTCTAGCCAATTTTATGACTGATTTTATAAATATTATTAAACGCGCGCAGGCTAAATAATATGGGAATGGGCGGACACTCCCCAAAAACAAGAATGGCCTTAAGCGAAATCAACGTCACGCCTCTAGTGGATGTGATGTTGGTTCTTTTGATCATGTTTATGGTGACCACACCTCTTATGCAGCAAGGGATTGATGTAGATCTTCCAAAGACATCTTCCTCTGGTGTTCAGGCAACAGATGAGCCCTTTGTATTGGTGATTGCTGCCAACCAAACTATGACAGCCGCCAAGCAAGCTATTCTGATGAAGGATCTAAAAACAAAACTCAAATCGATTTTTGAAAGTCGAAAAAACAAACAGATCTATATTCAAGCCGACAGAAAAGTTGATTACGGATTTGTTGCTGAAGCCATGGCAGAAATTCGTGCCGCAGGAATTTTTAACATTGGATTGATCACTCTACCAAAGCCAGGACTCTAAGATCAATTTGAGCACACTCGACTACTCCCCAGAGGGAGCATCAGGCCGGCCAGATCTTTTCAAGCAGAGTGTGGGCTATTCTATTATTTTTCACTTTTTGGTTTTTTTTATTTTCGCGGTTAAAACTGTGTTTTTTTCTGGTGAACCGATCAGATATGAATCCGCAATAAAAGTAGATCTTGTCGCCATGCCTGACAAAATTGATTTGGCCCAACCTATAGCTGAGCTTGAGCCCGCTCCTGTAGAAAAATCTGCAGCACCAACTCCAGCGCCTGCCGAGAAAGCTCCTCCTCAGCCTCCTCAATCCACAAAACTGAATCCCAAAGAGCTCAAAAAAGATATTGATCGTGATGCCATTAGCCTCGACGTTGCAAAAAAGAAACAAGTAGCCGCGATGGAAAAGCTCAAGCAACTCTCTGCTCTTGAGGCTATTGAAAAAGACATTGAGAATGATGCCAATAAAAAGAAAGCTCAAGAAAAGCCCAAGCCTATCAAAGGCAATGTTCTTTCAAGTGGCTCAGAACTGAGCGGAGTCAGCCGCCTTCAGCATGATAATTATATTTCAATCGTAGAACATCACATTCATCAAAATTGGGCTTTGCCTGAATGGTTGGCCAAAAAAAATCTGAAAGCTCAAATTCGTGTTCGTTTTGATGAAAATGGAAATATCCTAAGCAAAGATATTTATAAAACCAGTGGCAACCCGAGCTTTGATGATGTCGTCATGACAACCATCGAAAAATCAGCTCCTGTTCCTGCTCCCCCACAAAAATTTGTAAAAATACTGAGTGTCGAAGGAATCCTTTTAGGGTTTCCAGAATAGGAGAACATGAAAACGATTCTTACGGTCTTAATCCCTTTTGCAGTGGCCTTGTTAATCTCAGCAAACTCGTATGCTGAAGAATCTTCGGGCACAGGCTCGCAGATTTATATCAAAATCGGAGAGGCAAAAACCAAAAAAAGTCTCTTGGCACTTCCGCCCATTCAGTTTGTTGGAACCCCTGCGGCCAGTCCACAATTTCAAAGTGTGGGGGCTGAGATTTACAGAGTGATTTACAATGACCTAAGTATTTCGACTTACTTTCAGTTTATAGCTCCTACGTCTTATCTCGAAGATCCTAGCAAGACGAGCATTCGACCTGCTCCGGCCGACCCAGGCGGATTTAAGTTTGAATCTTGGAAGCAAATCGGCACTGAGTTTTTGGTCCGCGCCAACTTCACAATTGCCGGAGACACCCTGACTCTCGAAACTTACACTTACCATGTTAAAGATGCTTCTGTTGTCTTAGGAAAAAAATATAAAGGCTCGCTCTCAAGTCTTCGCCGGATTGCTCATACTTTTTGTAATGATTTGCTTGAGGCTTTAACAGGACAAACTGGAATGTTTCTTTCTAAAATCGCTGTCTCCAGTGACCGTGGCGGTGGTGGGTTTCGCGAAATCTACGTCATGGACTGGGACGGCAGCAACGGAGAAAAAATAACGAACCACAAAAGCGTCACCCTGTCGCCCAGTTGGTCTTGGGATGGAACTAAAGTGGCCTACACAGCCTTCGTGCAAAGAACAAAAACAAAAACACGCAACGCTGATATGTTTATGTACGAACTTCCCACTGGCAAGCGCTGGCTTGTTTCGTACAGACAAGGCCTCAACTCTGGAGCCAACTTTGCTCCAGACAACAAAAGTATTTTCTTAACTCTTTCGCAAAGTGGAACACCTGATATTTACAAAATGGCCTATGACGGCACATTAGGTGTTCGTATTACCAATGGTCCCAAAGGAGCTATGAACGTTGAGCCCGCGGTCTCGCCCGATGGCAAGCGAATGGCTTTTTCATCGGATCGAAGCGGCCAGCCCATGATTTACACTATGAACATCGATGGCGAAAATATTAAGCGCATCACGTTTGCTGGAAAATATAATGCAACCCCTTCATGGTCACCCGACGGAAAACGGCTGACATTTGCTGGATGGAGTGATGACCATTTCGATGTGTTTACAATGAATGCCGACGGCACAGATATGGTTCGCATCACTTCTGCAAAGAAGCCCAATGGCAAGTGGGCCCAAAATGAAGACCCTGTCTTTTCTCCCGACGGAAGGCTTTTGATGTATACGAGCAATCGATCAGGTTCACACCAGATCTATATTTCAAATCTAGATGGCTCTGACGAAAGACGCATCACTGCCGACAGCGCTAACTACTTTAAGCCCAAGTGGTCTCATAACATTGAGTAAGCCTTAAGTGAGTCTCCCCGCTATCAATTCGTACTCTCAGATTGAAATCGAGGAGGCATGCCGATTTTCATCAGCTTTGTCGGCAGCTCTCACTCGAATTAACTCAAACGACTCACTTGTAGCACTCAGAAATCGAATTTGGGCGGAGGCCGCCCTTGCGACCTTTCACAACAAATCCTCGGCTGAAAGCATTTGTCGGATTTGGTCGCACACAGCCGATCAAATTCTTGAAGCAGCAGCTCAAGAACTTAATTTACCCGAGGGCCTTGCGCTTTTTGCTTTTGGAAAGCTGGGCTCAAATGAGCTTAATTTAAGTTCAGATGTAGATATTATTTACGTTAGCGAAACTGACGGCCCCGAGCATCTTAAGTTTTTAAGAAAGTTCCAACAGAGACTTTCTGAGGCCACGGCCGAAGGATTTCTTTTTCGCGTCGACTTTGATTTGCGGCCCGGCGGCAAGCTGGGCTCGATGATTCCGACTGTGGATCAATTCATTGATTTTTATGGCAACTACGGAGAGACCTGGGAGCGGCTCGCATTTGTTCGATTGCGAGCTGTCTTCGGCTCGACCAAAATTATTTCTGAGATCAACATGTTTACGAAAAAATTTGTGTTTCGAAAGCATCTCGATTTTAGCTTGCTCGAAGACCTAAAAGCTCTTCGCACCAAAGTTCATGAACACTATTGGAAGCGAAGCCAAAACGGAAATGTGGATCTCAAGCTTGGGCTTGGCGGAATTAGGGATCTTGAGCTTTTCACCCATGCGCTACAGGTGGTCCATGGGGGTAAAGACAAACGACTTCATCAATCAGAGACAGCAAAAGCCCTCGAATCATTCTCTCTGCATAAAATATTGCCCTCGACCGATGTGACATTCTTGAAAGATTTTTACTGGCAACTTCGCACTCTCGAAAACCTGGTCCAATGCGAAAACGACCAGCAGACTCATATTCTCAAAGATGACACTTTTGTTCCTTCTAATTTGGCCGAATTTAAAGCAGCCCTCATAAAAAATATGGCTAGATGTGACCAAATTGTGAGTGATCTCCTTGGAAAAATCACAGATCAACCCCAGCACATACCTCAAGACCTCAGCATGCAATTGGATTGGCTGCGGGAGTTAGGCTTCAGCTCAGAGGAGCTCACAAATATTTGGCCAGAAATCTTTCAAATGCCAGTTCTATCGAGAAA
>CANCBY010000070.1 GCA_947374445.1 Pseudobdellovibrionaceae bacterium | reverse complement strand
AAAAAGCAGGAGTCGCGGATGATTGGTTTTAAAAGTTTATCCACACTGTCGGGCCTACTCATCATGAGTTTAAACTTAAGCGCTAGCCCGCAAGCTGCTCCCTGTGCAAAAACATTTCCCAGTGACGCCCAAATGGCAGAGCAAATCGGTCAAATGTCGAACACCGAACCTCGAGCCGATTGGGCTGTCGGTGGCCACTTCATGGTCCAAGAAAACCAAAGATTGATACAATCCTACCGCATTCTAACTAGCTACAAAGATTTTTTTGCACGCCCCGTCAGCGACATCGACTACTGGTCAAAGTTTAAAGACCTCGGGTGCAGCAAAGCTCTTTGCGGAGCAGAAACAGTCTTCGGCAAGCAAGATGGATTGCTTTATCTTTATGTCGCCGATGTTTACGGATTCAATTTATCCAGCCTTGGATACAATCGACTCAAGCCTCCGCAGCCATCAGATGAACTTGATTTTAAAGCCTGGTACAGCTTTCGCCCCTGGAAACACGAAGAACTAAAACCCTACTTAACAGCATTAGCGCAGCTTCCTAAAAGTCTATTGCCTTTTCCGTTTGTGCGCATGACCCACGCGGGAATCGTCAATCCGCTCAATGAAAACATTCTGTCGAATGGGCTGATTACTATTTACTCTGGTTTAGATTCAAAAAGTGATTTTGAAAAAGAAACAAGCATGTACCATGAGTTTGGCCACAATATGTTTGTCGGCGATGAAAATCTAGATATCTCTTCTGCTTGGCAAAAAGCTTCTGGCTGGTATGTTAAAGATGGCAAGGTTCTGAACGACCATCCAGAACAATTTGTCGATGACTATGCGAAAACGAATATATACGAAGATTTTGCCCAGACTTTTATGTATTACAGATACTATCCAACAATATTGTTAGAGAAATCACCGGTTAGATATCATTACATGAAAGACGTAATATACTCGGGGCAAGAATATTTGCAGTGCAAATAAAAATGCTAAATTTGCACAAGACCCGTTAGCAAACTTTTTGTCAGCTTCTTAAGGGCTTTCAACTCAACCTCAGAAAGCTTCATCAAGCACATCATCTCTTTAGGAACCTCAAGAGCCTTCTCTTTGAGAGACTTTCCCTTGGCAGCGAGATTTATTATTTTATTTCGCCTGTCTTGTTTTGATACTTCAACTTTGATCAAACCTTTTTTTGCGATCTTTTCTATCAGCGGCGTGATCGTGCCTGAATCAAAAAAAGTCTCTGATGAGATTTTTTTGATGTTTATGCCGTCCTGCTCCCACAAAACCATCATGATCAAATACTGAGGGTAAGTCAGCCCTAACTTATCCAAAAGTGGTTTATACGCCCTTAGGAGAGCGTTGGAAGCACTATACAGAGGATGACAAACCTGATGACTGATTTTTATAGAATCATAGTTCATAGGAACAATATTACCTTGCAAACAAACTAATTGCAAACAAATGAAATAGTGTTATTATCTTGTGTACAAGCTAATAACACTCAAAAAGGAGTTCCCATGCAAAAGATCGAAAAAGTACTCTACACAGCTAAAGCTCATACTCTTGGCGGCCGCGAAGGCTCAACAAAAACGGACGATGGTCGTCTCAATGTGACACTCTCAACTCCCAAAGGCCTCGGCGGAAACGACGGCCCAGGCACAAACCCCGAGCAACTTTTTGCTTCAGGTTACTCAGCCTGCTTTATCGGAGCTCTAAAATTTGCTGCTATGAACAACAAAACAACCCTACCCAATGACCTGAGCGTGGATGCTACTGTTGGCATCGGACCGATACCACAGGGCTTTGGCATAAAAGTCGACATGAACGTGCATTTGCCGGGAATGAACAAGGATCAGGCCCATGATCTGGTCGAAAGAGCTCATCAAGTCTGCCCTTACTCAAACGCCACTCGCGGCAATATTGAGGTCAACCTAACGGTAACCACATAGACCGCAGCCACAAGGTGGCGGCAGGTCTAGTTTCATGTAACGACGATGCCGCCATTGTGCCCAGACTAGCACCGCAACTGCGAATCCGCTAAAATAAAGGTCTGAGGTGGTCATGAAGCCAGTTGGATTTTTTACTTTCATTGTTTGCACTTTTATCATTTGCACCAGTGCTTTTATGAACACCGCCGAAGCCGCAAGCTCTGCGCTCGGCAACAACAAAACCTCGCTCAACAAACTAAAAGTTCGCGTTCCTGCAAGCTTTCAGCAAATGCAACTCGCCGAAGGCAAGTGCGCCTATGTGCCCGAAGCCGTGCCTGGTGATTTTTTAGTGATCACTCCCCGCAAAGCAAAAGGCTTTTCGTTTTGCACTGCTAATGCTTACTGCAAAATCGATGGAGAAATTAGACCCCAACGACTTTATTGTGTTGTTGAAAGTGGACTCTGTCCGAAAGATGCTAACGTGTGCGCTGCAGACCGCTTTGCTAAATACAAAGACGGCACACCAAAGAACTAAACCAAACTTATCTTGCCCATTTTTTAGTGACCGAAGCCAAAACCGATTTTGAAAGTGTGGCGTTCGTTGGCGAGCCAAATAAAGTTTGATCAGAATAAACTAACCCTGCAGCCCACCCGTCACTAAGCGCGTAGCCGCCGCTCAATGAAGCCGTCGTGTACTGCTGAGGACTTCCATCAGAGTTAACGCTGCCTCGAACTGAAATAGCCTCTTCATTGACATAAGCAAGCGAGGCCCCCATTCGCAAATCCTTAAAACTCACTCCCGCAGAAAAACTCAAACTCTCACCAAGTCCCGGTCTAACTACCCCCTGAAGTTGAGAGGAGTTCACCGATTTATCAAAAGACTTGTGGATTTCTAAAGCCGTCGAAGCATCGTAACGACCCCAGAATTTACTAAACGCAGCACCCAGCCCCAGAGCTAAAAAACCACGACCTTGAGTATCTGAACCACCACTTTGATCGGACTCATAGATCGACTTACCAGTTGGCAATACCAAAGTTACAAACCCAACTCCTTTAGGCCTCCATGGATTGTAATCCCAATCGGGCAAAAACTCATAGCCAAGCTGAGCCGAAACGTCGCCAAAGCCCGACGAAGTTGCGGACTCAGTGCCTTCACGCCGGCGCGTTTGCACAGGAACAGCAAAACCATACTGATAACGGTCAGCAAAAATGAGGGCGGTTTCAATTTTTAAAACCTGCGTAACATCTCCATTTGCGCGCTTTTGCCAAACTCCATTTGAAAAAACATCGGTATCCACACGCGACTGCGAGAGTGAGGCCGCAAACTGAGCCTTGTCATCAGTTGTGATAAGCGAGGCCACCGACACCCCGCCACCACAACAAGCGGCAGCCCTGGCCAGCCGAGGCGCAAATACACAGCAAAAGCATACGGCTTCTGCGAGCAAAAAATTAAATAGTGATTTTCTGAACAACTTGCTCAATCAGCTCCTCACCTTTCTTAAAGCGGATCAAGATCTCCCACTCACCCGGCATTATGAAGAAAACTCTATCTACTAAAAAAACACCGTCAGAGATTTTTTTTAGTCTTACGGGACTAGATCCATGACCCATGCTTGGCATCCATAATGTCACCGTAAGTGTGTCCAGCGGATCTAGTGGCAAACCCGAATCAAACAGAGAGTAGAAATTTAAAACAAAACTTGCGGCCTGAGATTCTTGAGGCACATTTTGCCAGACCAAACTGTAGCAGCGCTGTTGCGAGACCAACTGCTGAGAGCAAGCCTTTGGCGACTCCGCAACATCAGCTAACTCTTGAGTTTGAGGAGACAGGTAGTTGGGTTTGGCACAAGCAGCCAACGCCAGAACTGCTAAAGCTAAAATTAAAAATTTACCAAACATTTTTTTCACTCGAACTTCTTTCGCGGGCGATCACGCAGCCAAGCGTGCGCCCCTCAGCCGTTCGCACTTTTACCCCATGGGATATATCCTCAAGAGCCTCCGCTAAAAACTGCCGATTTGCATTGGGTGCAAACGAACTATTCGTCACACCACCCTGATAAACGATTTGGCCATCTGGTGACACAACAAATACATGAGGAGTTTTAAAGGCGCGAAACTGATCAGCTAATTTTGCCCCTGTGTCCTGAATCACATCAAATGAAAGAGCCGCAGCCTTAAAGTAGCTTTCACTGGCAGACACCGGCTCGTCAGAGTTTGAGTGAATGCCTATAAATTGAAAGTCTTTGTATTTTTCTGCAAGCTCATTGAGCACAGAAATGTGACTGTTAGAACAAGGGCAAACAGCTGATAAGAACACAACGACTGTCGCTTTTTTCACTACGGTTTGCGCCGCGATCGCTATGTCGCGACCACTCTTTAGGCTCTTGCCAGAAACGCTCTCCAACAAACTTGTTGTCGCCGCTGCCGAGAAAGCTCCCCACATTAAAATAGTAACAAAAATTTTGTGTCGGTTTGCTAAAATTTTCATATATGATTTTTCTAGCAAATGGCCTTAAGGATTGCTACATATTTGAGCTACACATTTGAGCTATGGAAACAAAAACGTGGAATTAAAAAATTGGATTCGTGACATTCCTGACTTTCCTATTCCTGGCGTTCTCTTTCGTGACATATCTCCATTGCTGCAAAACCCAGAGGCATTTAACTTTGCAGCACAAAAAATAGGCGAATCCACAAGCCTTGCAACGATCGACTCCTTTGTTGGCGTTGAGTCCAGAGGCTTTATTCTTGCGAGCTTTATGGCAGCAAAATTCCATAAAGGCTTTATTCCACTCAGAAAAGCCGGCAAACTTCCTCCCCCAGTGCACAGCGAAAAGTACTTGCTCGAATATGGCTCAGCCGAGCTAGAAATCGCACCTGGCCACGGTCGCGTGATGATCGTCGACGATGTGCTTGCAACCGGTGGAACTCTTCAGGCAGCCATTAATCTGACTAAAAAAGCAGGCTTCGAGGTCGAGCAAGTGGCCGTGTTGATCAACCTCACTTTTTTGAATAAAATGACATTTAAAAATCGGCCAGTTTTTTCAGCAATTCAATATTGATCTAATACCAAATCGCTAAAACCATTTTTTGTGCTCGATGATCATACAGCGATTCGAGACAACCTTAATCCCCGCTTTTTCGGCGATGGCTTCAGCTTCAACCCCAAGATCTCATATAAACTGGAACATAGTGACTGGGCTTAGAGACATCGGGACTAAGACCAAACACCGAAATATGTTGTAGGTGCTCATTAAGTCTTTAATTTGGCTGTCGAGAATATTCAAACTAGCTCCGATTATTTATTTTTTAAAAAATCAAAATCTCGATCAAGGACGGTTTTTCGGCCTTCACTCCGAGCTTTGTCGATCGCGCGCTCACACAATATTCGCACGTGGTCCGAAAGCACATCCATCACAGAGGCCGATGTGTTAAAATCTGACTTCGCCTGGATGAAGTCTTTCAATCGAGAAGCTATAATCAAAACTTCATTCGATGAAGCTGAGGTCGAAGAAACTGATGCAACCCCTGCAGGCCTTACAAATAATCTTTGTGGACCGTTGGCTGTGTCAGCTTTAGGTGCCATTTTTTCGATAGCACCTGCCTCGCGATGCCTAGCCCCTGGCAAATGACTTTCAAAACACATGACTGAACAAAAAACATAGCCCGTGCGCTGACCGTTGCAAGTCGATACACTGCAGATGTAGTAATTCTTGCCAAATAAAATGGGCTTCTTGCAGCTGCTGCATTTTTTCCAATGAGCTGGGTTTTCATTGTTAACACTATTATCTGAATTCACGGCGCCTCCAAAATACGACTTTCCCAGACGGCATTAAACACCGAATCCATCGGTCTCAGCGACACCAGGCTTTTTGCTAAACCGCTCTAAAAAAGCTGCGATATCAGGATTTGTTTTTAAATCCAAAGCTCCGCGTTTGTTGGCCCAATAGGCATAACTAAAAAAGCTCATGCTTAAAAAATTCCAATCCTTTTCAACAGCGGGATCCAAATCAGACACCCAAGGCAAAAGGAAATTTAAGACCGCTTGAGTTCGGTCTTTTTGTCTTTGCACATACCAGTTGTCATTTTTAGAAAACACATCACTGCCACCCCTTTGCAGCAAAAACAAGTTCACTGTGGTGTCAGCTGCTCCATAAATAGCCGAGAGCGTATTCTCTTCATTTAAAGTCAGAGTTGGCCAATGATACTCTTGCGACAGGTAATTGAATATAACCCGCGAGTCGTAAAGAGGCTGTTCAGACTTTTCATCAGAAATTACCAGAACAGGAATTTTATTGATCGGATTCACTCGCGCCAAAAAATCTGCATCTTCTTTGGAATTGAAGTAATCAATATTTTTAAATTCATATGAGATCGAATGCTGAACAAACAGCAAGCGAAGACCGCGAACAAATGGGGATGTTTTAGAGCCAATAAGTTTGTATTTCATAGATCTCAAGCTTACTCATGCCATAAAAAATATGCAAAGCCGCAAAGCAAAATGCCAAAAGTCCAATCAGAGATAGGACCAGGAGTGATATAAGTATAAACAATAAGAACCGCTGCCGTCAGACGAAGTCTAATATCTTCTTTGGCTTTAGGCTGCCGCCACAACCAGAGGCCGACTGTGCTAAAAATCAATCCCGCAATCAAGCCAGGGATTGAAATCGAAAAAAGTCCCTGCATATTTTGAAGCTGATCTGCCAACTGACCTGTTACCTGATCTTCCACACCCACCCACGTTCTATATTTCTATCCGAGATGCAAGTTCCCATCACGATCAACAGTTGTTCGTGCCAGCCCTGGAACCAAAAACGCAACGACACCCACAATCAAAACCGACATCACTCCGCCAAAGACAACCGACGGAACCAAACCCAAAAAGCTTGCAGCGACTCCTGATTCAAAAGAGCCAATCTCGTTGCTCGATGTGATGAAAACAGAATTCAGCGCCGAGATCCGGCCACGCATTTGATCGGGTATCATGATCTGAAAAAAAGTTCCGCGAATCACCATACTGACTCCATCAAAAGCTCCGCTGAGTGCCAAAAAGAGCAAGGCCCAAGCAAATGAAGTGCTCAAAGCAAAGCCCACAGTGGCTAGACCAAAACCAATAATAACAATCATCAAGAGTTTTCCCGTTAAGACTTTCAAAGGCTTAAAAGCTAAACACAATCCAACGATGACACTGCCCACTGCGGGGGCCGCCCTTAAAACTCCAAGACCCACAGGCCCTGTATGAAAAACTTGATCTGCAAAAATTGGAAGAACCGCCACCGCGCCGCCAAATAGAACTGAAAACATATCCAAAGACATTGTTGATAACATCATCTTGTGGCCAAAGGTAAACTTAAGCCCAGACTTTAAGCTCAGCCAGAAGGGCTCGCGAGTCAGCTGATTGCTGATATTCTTAATTCGATTTTCAAAACTCAAAAGAAAAAATAGCGAGGTCACAACTAAAAGCGACGGAACACAAAAAGCCGCCGTAGCGCCAAACGCGCCATAAATAAGACCGCCCAATGCTGGCCCTAAAATCGCCGAGAGCTGATAGGTCGAACTGCTAAACGCCGAAGCCGATGACAACAAAGACTTAGGCAAGATCTGTGGAATCAAAGAAAAAATGGCCGGACTGATAAAACTCCTTGCAGCACCCGAGACAAACACTCCTGCAAAGAGCATCCACAATTTTTGTGTCGAACTAAATTCTAAAGCCTCTAGCGAGGGCAAAATCAAAACAGTCGAATTGACCAACAAAACTAGCATCGCAAAAAAGATCACTCTGTAAGGTCTTTTGGTATCAACTAAATGTCCAGAGTAAAACGAAGCCCCTATGGCAGGCACTGCTTCTGCCAAGCCAATCAAACCCAACAAAAGAGCACTCGGTTCAATTTTGTAAATCTGCCATCCAACAATGACGGCCTGAATTTGCAAAGCAAAGGTGGTAAAAATTCGGCTGAGTAAAAGCTTTCGAAAGTTTTTATTTTGAAGTGCTTCCGATTTTAAAAAGGGCATAACTTAAAGCCCTTGAAGTTTTTCAACAATTTTTAACAAAATAAAATTGGGAGTCATGCCTGCAGAAATCGCTGCAATCCTGTTTTGCATCCCATGAATCACTCGGCGCTCGCCTTTCATCATAGCTTGATAAGCTTCACGAGCTACGTCTTCAGCGCTTGAAGCCCCCATCTTGAATAAAGGCTTTTTGTCTGCCCCCGAGCGAGCCCCAAACTCGGTGCGAGTCGGCCCAGGGCAACTCAAAGTCACTGTCACTCCACTCTTTCGAAGTTCATGCGACAAAGCCTCGCTGAATGAGTTCACAAAAGCTTTGCTTGCATAATAAGTCGCCATAAAAGGGCCGGGCTGAAAGCCTGCCGTTGAACCGATATTCAAAATCCGTCCTGATTTTCTTTTTACCATTGGCTCAGCAAAAACTTTACTCATCTCAACCAAAGTGACAACGTTTAGCATCATCATGCCTCGATCAAGCGCGATATCCTCTTGCAAAAACTCATTCACGTAACCGAAACCCGCATTGTTCACTAAAAACTCGATCTGCAAATTTTTGCTTTTACAAAACTCAAAAACTTTTTGTGAAATTCCAGCTTGCTCTAGATCGGCTCCTAAGGTCTCTACTTGAATTCCAAACCGAATTCTCAAATCAGCAGCGATTGACTCAAGACGATCCACTCTGCGAGCAACAAGCACAAGAGAGTGTCCGTCTTGTGCAAAGAACTTAGCAAACTCCAAGCCTAGTCCAGAGGACGCTCCTGTGATCAAGGCTGTTTTTTTATTCTCACTCATTGGGTTTTCTTTCTTTGATGTCATCGGTATAATTATCGGAATAAGGATCTGGCCCCACATGCGCGGGATTTGTTTTGTTTTCAATCATGTCATCACATCGTGAAACAAAAAGATGCTGATAACCATTGATGGCCGCCAAGGCTTTCCAGCGGCGACACTCAAGCGCAGTCACTGGATGCATTTTATCCCATGCTTCAAAAAGAGGTCTATTTTTTCCTGAGACAACTCCTCGGTCTGGATATCTCTGGTCAAAGTTTAAATATGTTCTTGCGACAATTCCCTTAGAAGATTCTTGCGGCTCAAACTTTCGGCCTTCGATTTTTACTTCGCAAGTGCCAAACTGAGTGGCCTCACCAGAAATTTCAGCCATCGAAAAATTCGATCGCAAGCCGTTGAGCTCGCCTATTTCGGGATAAAGATTATAAAGGTCTGATTCCATTTTTGCGAATTCAGAATTTTTTTCTGCACACTTACGGCCTTTAAATTTTTTTCCGTGCTTAGAACAATTTGCGCTTCCAATGCGCCACTCTATAAAGCTCTGACCGAAGGCCTCTGCAGGGACCACATGCTCCCACTCCAGTCGCTTGGCGCGCTTAGCATCACCCTGAGGCTTGTAGCCGCAAGACTCGATGTCCACAGTTTTTTCCGTGACCTGGCAAGAGCAATAAATCGTCTTGTTATCAAAGAGCTCCAAATGCTTTCGCAAATATTTTTTTGCGTCGGCAAATTTTGTTATTTGAAACGCCTTGCTTGATGATCTTGATTTTCGGGCTTGGGCTGTATTTGAAATTCCAATTACGGCAGAGCAAACAACTGCAAGCCTAACTGCAAGGCAGGTAAAAAACTGAACCGCACTTGAATTCTTATGTTTCAGAGAAGGTTCGTTATTTGCTATCACTAGTTAAGTAAATCACAAATTTTTGTGTCTGCAATGCCTAAACAGGCAAAGAAGGTATAAAGACGCTAAAAAAGGGAATGCTTTTAGACTCAAATCAGGCAAAATGAAACTCGAATGGCAAAAAATACACTGGATCTTCATGGATGTCGCGCTGAAGACGTTGAAAGCAAAATCGATCGCTTTTTGATGGACCTGGCCCAGTCGCATCTCAAGCAGGCAAAGATCATGACTGGCAAGGGTACCGGCACTGTTAAAAGTATCACCATCAAATATCTAAAACTTGCCGGCTACAATTGGGAGTACGAAAAACTGGGAAGCGGTAATAAACCCAATGAAGGCTGCTTGGTTATTTTTTTGTGAGCTGATGCGCTCCTATGAAAACCTCAATTAAATACTGTTAAAAATGCACCTCTACACCAACTTAATCTTTTCACCATCGTGTCTATAATGCTTCGTAAAATAGACATGATGGTATTTGACTCCTTACTGAGTGTGTGTGCGTCACTATGCGGCATTAGACTGAACTTATCAAGCCCACATTAAAATCACGGCCTCGCAGGACCTGGCTGCATCCTTGGGGGCCCGCCAAAACCCGGTCTGTTTTGCATAGGTCCTGATCCGGGTCTAAATCCTGGCATACCAGGTCGGCCAGGCATTGGGTTCGGCTGCAGATGTAGAATTTGTTTATCTAACGTCGTTATGACCAAGTCGGCCTGCTTTATTTTCAAAATCATATTTCGCTCATAATAATAATTACTCACATCTTTGCTTAAAATTTGAGTCACTCTCGTTGGAACTTTTATTACTTGAGCATCTCGCCACATTAAAAGGCCATAGACGCACAGACCGCCAAGAATTAATCCCGAAACAAAGTAACCGCTCTTTTTAAACACATTGGATGATGTCATCATTTTCTTCCAAAATTGAAAAATTTAAAAAAGTTAAAAAAACTTAGGGCGCTGGGCATTTTAACACTCCGTTAGGAACTGTAATATAAAGTTTGCCACCGCCATAAGCGACAAAATTAGGCCCCCACAAACTTGCAGGCAGAACACCCAAGATATTTTGAATATTTCCAGCACTTCCTACGACCGTCGTTACGACTCCGCCAGGAGTAACTTTGCGGATTGTGCTGTTACCTGAATCTGCGACATACACATTGCCAGATGAATCAACCGCAACTCCTTGCGGTTGATTAAACGAAGCCGCAGCACCCGTGCCATCAGCACTACCATTAACACCAGGCGTACCAGCAAGTGTTGTTACAACGCCACCTGAGGTGATTTTGCGGATTGTGTTGTTATTTGTATCTGCTACATACACATTGCCAGATGAATCAACCGCAACTCCTACCGGAGATGAAAACGAAGCCGCAGCACCCGTGCCATCAGCACTGCCTATAACACCAGGCG
>CANCBY010000069.1 GCA_947374445.1 Pseudobdellovibrionaceae bacterium | reverse complement strand
ACGATAGCCACTGCCGTCGCCACATTGAGTCCTCGAATCGGACCTAAAATTGGTATTTGAAGACATCTCTCTTCGTTGCGACGCATAAGCTCTGGGTCAAGACCCTTGGTCTCTTTACCAAAAACTAGCCAATCGTCGGGCTTGAACTGCACATCAAAATAACTGCGCGTAGCCTTGGCCGAAAAATAAAATACGCGAGATGGGTCTTTGATCTGCTTTTCCCACTGGCTTTGATTTTCGTAGTGCTGCCACCACAAATGCTGCCAATAATCGAGACCGGCGCGTTTTAAATTTTTATCGGTGATATCGAAGCCCAGATCACCCACCAAATGAAGGTTGGCTCTGGTGCCGACACAAGTGCGGCCAATGTTGCCGGTGTTTTGTGGGATTTCGGGCTCAATCAGAGCCACATTGAATAAATTGGGTTTTGCAAGATTGGGACGACCTTGACTCAAGAGAACATCAGACATCCCAAGATTCTATACCTCAAGAAAGATATCTGTAAACTTCTTGCCCGAATTTACTCAGAGCAAGGCGACGTCCTTTGTCCACGATCAACTCGAGATTCATCAATTCGCGGTACAACGGAAGATCTATAGGCACAATCTCACGTCCTGAAATTGCACCCAAACGCTGAACGTAGGTTTTTTGTCTTTCGGTGAGCTTTTCAGTCAAAGCAGGCTCTGAGTTGAGCGCCGACTTCCAGTCACCACCCATAATTTTTGCAGATTGAGCTGGGAGCTTGGCTGGATTTAAAAAATAAACCCACGCTTTTTGTAAAACTCCCTGTTCGTGATTGACCTGAACATCAACTTCTTTACGAAAATATAGGCTCTTTGCAGGATCCATGCGGTTCACGCCATGGAACTCATCTAAGAGCGCGATCAAAAAATCCATAGTATTTGAGCTGAGCTTCAAGAACTGACCTTCTACGGCGTCAGTGCCCGCTTCGATTACAACCGGAAAGCCAACTTTGAGGCGATAAGCAGTCCCTTGAATCTTTGCAGCCACAAGGTCTGTCACGAAATCTTTGATTTTAGAAAAATGAACGAATCCCTCAGACATCGATCCGTAAACGAAAAAATTCACTTCAGCCATTGATTCCCCCCCGAGACCCCTGATTGACGAACGAAACGGCTTGTTACCAAAAGGACACACCCCCCGCAAGACAAAAATTTGAGTTGGTACTCTAGAAAAAACTTGCATCAAGTACTTACCGACTTGCGTTAGTTGAATTTTGTCCCGATGGCGATTTGACTGAAAAATTTGTCCTCTGCTAGGCTCCATGGAACCCCTCGCAAGTTTGGATTCTCATGAAAAAAATTGAGGCCATCATAAAACCCTTTAAGCTCGATGAAGTCGTCGAAGCCCTTTCTGAGATGGGCGTTGAAGGAATTTCAGTCACCGAAATTCGTGGTTTTGGCCGCCAAAAAGGCCGTACCGAAATTTACAAAGGTGCTGAGTACGTCGTTGATTTTTTACCAAAAATTAAATTGGAACTTGTACTCTCTGACAGCCTCTGCGCTGCCGCTGTTGAAACAATTCAGCGAACAGCAAAAACCGGAAAAATCGGCGACGGAAAAATCTTTGTTCTCAATGTGGAGCAAGCTCTGCGCATTCGGACCGGCGACAAAAACGAGGCCGCGCTGTGAGGAATTACAACTCACACTCTATTAAGCAAAAAAATTTAAACCCAACCATAACCCCAGCTTTGACTCCAAGGAGGAACGCATGAACGCACAGCAGGCCATTCAGTTTGCAAAAGACAAAGGCGCTCGCATGGTGGATCTCAAGTTTTGCGACTTGATCGGCACCTGGCAGCATTTCACTATCTCTATCACCGGCCTTACACCGGACCTCTTCGAAGAAGGTCTTGGCTTTGATGGCAGCTCTATCCGCGGATGGAGAGGGATTGAAGAATCAGACATGGTTGTAAAACCAGACCCTTCGACAGCAAAAATGGACCCGTTCATGGATGTTCCAACAGTGTCATTTATTTGTGATATTGTGATGCCAGAAACTCTTCAGCCCTACGACAGAGACCCTCGCCACATCTTGAAAAAAGCGATGGCACACCTAAAAGCTTCTGGAATTGCCGACACAGCATATTTTGGACCTGAAGCTGAATTCTTTATCTTTGATGATATTCGTTATGATCAAGGCAGCAATCACGGTTTTTACTCTATCAATTCCGACGAAGGAACTTGGAACTCCGGCCGTGACGAAGGCGGAAAAAATTTGGGTTACAAACCTAGAGCTAAAGAGGGTTACTTTCCGGTTCTTCCAGTTGATTCTCAGCACAACTTGCGCACTGAAATGTGTCTCGAGCTTGAAAGAGCCGGCATGGAGATCGAGCGCCAACATCACGAAGTAGCAAGTGCAGGCCAAGCAGAGATCAACATCAAGTACGATGCGGCCTTACCAATGGCTGATAAAATGATGTGGTTCAAATACATCATCAAAAACGTGGCTCGTAGAAATAATAAAACTGTGACTTTTATGCCAAAACCAATCTACGGCGATAATGGCTCTGGAATGCACATCCATATGTCGCTCTGGAAAGATGGCAAAAATCTTTTTGCCGGGAATAAATACGCAGGTCTTTCTGAGATGGCACTTTATTTCATCGGCGGTATTCTTAAAAATGCGCCGACACTTTGTGGAATAACAAATCCAACGACCAATTCTTACAAACGACTGGTTCCCGGCTATGAAGCTCCAATTAAGTTGGCTTACAGCTTTAAAAATCGTTCGGCTGCGATCCGTATTCCTAACTCAGGTCCAAGCGCTGCAGCTAAACGTATCGAGTTCAGAACTCCTGATCCAATGGCCAATATCTATTTGGCGCAAGCGGCTCTGATCATGGCGGGTCTTGATGGAATCTTAAACAAGACTCACCCAGGTGATCCACTCGATAAAGACATCTACGGACTGAGCCCGCAAGAGGCTGCCAAAGTTCCAAGCATTCCAGGCTCTCTTGAGGAATCTCTGAATAACATCAGAACCAAAGGTGCTTTTTTGCGCAAAGGGGACGTGTTTTCTGAAGATGTTCTTGAAACTTGGGTGAACTGGAAGATCGAGAAGGAAATCCGCCCTATTCAACAGCGTCCAGTTCCATACGAGTTCTACTTGTATTACGACCTATAGCATCAAGGTTGGATTTTCTACGGTTTATAAAACTTCAAAGTCGAGGAGAGGCCTTTCTGATTGAAAGGCCTCTTTTTTTTGGGCAAAACATAAGCTTGCCTCTTTAATCATGTGGAGAAAATATGGCCGAGCAGTACAAAACGTACAAACAGATCTTTTGGGTCCAAAAAGAAGACAACATTTACACTGTTGGTCTTAACGAAGACGGTCTCGAAGACTTCGAAAAAATTGAAACTCTTGATTTGCCAACTGACGGCGAAAGTCTTGATGCCGGCGCCGTTTGCGGATCTCTTGAGACTGACAAAGGTCCGATTGATCTTTACTCGCCAGTGACTGGCACTGTTACAGAGATCAACTCCTTAGTGATGGAAGAGCCTTCACTGATTCAAGATGATCCTTATGATGCTTGGCTCTTCAAAATCGAATCTGACGAAGACATCGAAGATGAGGACGAAGAAGACGAAGACCTCGATGAAGATGAAGACGAGGATGATGACTACGAGGACGAAGAAGAAGAGGAGGAAGAATAGAATGGCAAAAAAACATTCAACTATTGATATTGGTATTCCTGAAAAAGCCCGCCAAGAGATCGTGAAAGGTCTTTCGCACCTACTGGCGGACAGTTACACGCTTTATCTTAAGACTCATAATTTTCATTGGAATGTGACTGGGCCGATGTTCAATACACTTCACTTGATGTTTGAGGGTCAGTACACAGAGCTTGCTTTAGCTGTAGATCTTTGTGCTGAACGTATTCGTTCATTAGGTATGTTTGCTCCTGGCTCTTACGCTCAGTTCGGCAAATTGACTTCGATCAAAGAGGCCGATGGTGTTCCTAAGGCCGAAGAAATGATCAAACAATTGGTTGCAGGCCACGAAGCTGTGGCAAAAACTGCGCGCAAAGTATTTCCGGCGGCTGAAGCTGGTGATGACGAAGCCACTTGTGATCTTTTGACTCAAAGAATTCAACTCCACGAAAAAACAGCGTGGATGCTGAGAAGCCTTTTAGAATAGTATTCTGAAATTATCCGAAGCGACCGGTGATATAATTCTCGGTTCGCTTGTCAGTCGGTGTAGTAAAAATCTTAGTCGTTGGACCAAACTCAATCAGGTCCCCTAAATACATAAACGAAGTATAATCTGAAATTCGCGCAGCCTGATGAAGATTGTGAGTTACAATAACAATTGTGACTGACTTTTTGAGCTGACCAATAAGCTCTTCCACATGATTTGTTGAAATCGGATCAAGCGCTGAGGTCGGCTCATCAAGCAATAAAATTTCAGGTTCAGTGGCAAGGGCCCTTGCGATGCAAAGACGTTGCTGTTGCCCACCTGAAAGATTTTGTGCCCCGGCATGAAGACGATCTTTGACCTCATCCCAAAGCGCTGCTTGCGAAAGTGCTTTTTCAACTCGCTCTTGAATGAAGGTAGTCTTTTTAATCCCTCGCACTCTTAAGCCGTAGGCCACATTTTCAAAAATTGTTTTCGGAAAAGGATTTGGCTTTTGAAAAACCATCCCAATGCGCATGCGCACTTCGATAGGATCAATTTCTTTTCCGAGGATATTTGTCTCTTCTGGAAATAAAGTGATCTCACCTTTATGAGAAGAGCCTTTATAGAGCTCATGCATACGATTAAAACAGCGAAGCAAAGTTGTTTTACCACAACCAGAGGGGCCAATAAGGGCCGTTACTTTTTCGTTATAGATAGGCAAGCTGACAGAATTGAGAACCTGTTTTTCTCCATAAGAAAAAGAAAGGTTTTTAATTTCTGCTTTTTTAACGTCTTTAATTGCCATGATCTACCACTTGATCTTTTTACGAAATCGATAGCGAATATAAATGGCGACGACGTTCATCACAAGCGTCATTCCAAGTAAAATGAGGCCCGCTTTACAGCTTTAGATAATTATGCAAAAACTGAAACAGTGAGTAAAAACACACCGATAGCTAAAACTGAACTCACAATCATATTAAGATCAAAATACTGATCAACAGTTTTACCGAGACGAGACTGAGATAAGGTCATAAAACCCCCAATTTATTTCAAACACTATAGCACTGGACGAAAGCCAAGTTTGTCAGGGTTTTATTAGGAGATTATTTAGATTATTAGCTCTAGGGACTTGAGCGCGATTATTGACCTCAAATCCTGTTTAAATTGTTTTAAGCTCTTGCTGCTGAACGCTAACGATTAAATAGCTCTGTGCAGCTATCGATACACGCTGAGCCAACCAACTGAACTTCTGGCTGCAAACATTCCGCCGTCAGCTTGTGACGAGTCACTCCAAACGAGCTGGAGGAAGGGGTCACATCCTGATTGGCCTGATAAGCTTCGCAAGCAGCACGTGCAAAACTCACAAATCCGTACTGAATAGGATTGAAGATCTTTTGCTTGAGATACTCTTTAGCGCTGTATTTGTTGATGCCCACTGCATTTTGCTCCGGAGAACTTTGAGCAATCACAAAGTCAAAATCCATGTAGCTGATCTTGCTACAATCATCATACTTACGAATTGCCAGAGGGTCTTTGCCCACACTCTCGATCATAATGATGTGATATTTTGTTGCTACAATGTCACCCGGTCGTAAATCAAAATTCTTTCCGACCTTTGCACTTTCAAGACAGGTAAAGCCATTGTCCGCTGCCTCAATATACATGCGAGCCGGATAGTCTTCGACTTCGGATGCCTTCAGTCGTTGTCCTTTGACCAGCCTCAATCCACCAGCTGCCAGCGAACTAAAAACATATCCAGAGCAATCGATCCCAAGTCCTGGCGAGCCATCACCATTGTTCTTCCAATAATTAAGAGTGCTATTGGGATTCGACGTCGTGTAAGGCTTGCCGCCATAGTCGTAAATCATGGTTTGCTTCTTAACATCGATGCAGCCAGGTTTTTCGGCAAAGCCTTTCACGTAATAGTGAGTGCGAGCCAAGGCCTCTTGGTCAGAAATTTTACGCATATCTCCGCCGCCCCCAGGATAAGAGCCCGTCACTACAACGCCCTCAATGGCTGGAGTCGAGCGAGTCATCGGATCGAGTTTCAAGCTCTCGCAGCTCTGATAAGCTGTCGCAAAAGCTCTTCTAAGACCTAGAACTGTCAAAGGGGTTTTGGTCTCAGTCGCTCGAGCTTGCATCTCGCTATATGGAAATACGTTGCTGGCCTGAACTTCAACGGATGCATCTACACATTTCAGTGACGAGTCTGCGAGCTCCAATTTCAAAGCGTTAAATATTTTTTTGTATTGCGTCTGAAGCTTCTGAGCTTCTGGCAAAGAACGATCTCCGACCTTCAGAGCACCTAGAGTTTTTTTGATTTCGATCGGCGCCGAAATTTTAAATTCTTGAGGAACTTGCTCAAGGCTTGTTTTGTAAAACTCATGAAGCACACCCACAATTGCAGCAATTTTTTCTGGAGCTAATAACTGCGAATATTTTGCATTCAGCTCAAGCGCTACCAACTCTTCAGCTTTTGCAACAGAAGGAATCGAATTGTCTTTCAGAATATATTTTTGCAAACTCTCGAAGAGACTTGTTCGCACATCGGCGCAAGCCAATCTATCAATGCTCTCGCCTAAGAGCTGATCTTGAACCGAAGCTGGAATAGCTTTAGAACTTATTTTTTCAGGGCCTGGGCTTTTTGAATCGCTGTCTTTAGAACATGACAAAATTGTTGCCATCAAAGCAAACACAGAAACAAATCGAATCAGTATTTTAAGCATGACCACCTCGTCTGGCTATTTTAGGCCATCAAGCCCTTGTGGCTCAGTCCAGAACAGGTCGCGGTCGAGTCCAAATTTAATTTGCAGAAGTACTTGATATGACCAAGAAATTTGATTTTCTCAAACCCCTCTCAGGGGCTTGCGCAAAGGCTGAAGCGAAGCTTTGTAGTCTTTTCAAGCCGGTTTACCGTGCCGAAAATATGACTTATATCTTTGATCTTATTCACGAAAACGAAAGGCATTATGAACTTTTTTATTCTATCTTCTGCCGCTGCTATGATGACCTTGGTCCTAAGTTTGAGCTCACAAGCTCAAGTGATTTCACCTTCTGGACAAGAGATTAATTTTTCTGTTTCAAGTATAATGACAGCCAGCCGCGATCAAAATCTCACGGCCAAAGAACAAGTTCAATTTCATGTCAGTCATCTTTTTGGACTCTTTCACTCACCTGAGCTCATCACAAAATTTAAATTAGATCCGAGCCTTATTGATGGCATTGGCGCACCTCAGAGTGACATGGAAATTAAAATCATTTCGCACAATATTATTTCGGCCAATAAGGTCCGAATTTCTTATCAAGCCAAAGGTAAAATGCTTTTGCAAAAGAAAGTAGCTCAGTATTTTTTAAATAAAAAATCACTGGCCTTTCCTTTGCCCGTGGACCCTTACGAGATCTACCGCGAAGAGTGCACTGACGAGCACTACACTTCTTTTGGAGATTTTTGGTACTTCTATGATGCTTACCGTGCCGGCTGTGAGTCCTTGCTTAAGCCGCCACTGGCGCAAGATGTTCAGTTTGATTTTTCAGCCGTGGCAGCCAGAAAAACAGAGTTGAGCCCACGATTAGATTTACTCCGAGGCAACAACGACAATGGCTCTGTGTTTTCAATAGCGGTGATTCATGGCTACTCTAATGGTTGGAATATTCCCAAAGATGATGGCAAGCTCAACTACAATCAGCTCAACGACTATCTCAAACGGCAAAAATTTGTCAGAAAAACTTTGTATACCAATACAACTCATCCTCAAGATGTATTTTCAAAAAAGATCACTCTAGCCAACGGCAAAACAATCGAGGTTCAGATCAATCATATTCTCGTTGAGACGACGATTTCTTCAAAGACAGTTTCATTTGCAAAGTTCTTTCGCGACGCGGTCGCAACTGCAGATGTGATTGTATACTCTGGCCACTCCGGCCTGGGAATGAACTTAGATATTCCTATGCTTGAGCAAAAAGCGGGGACCTTTGAGTTTAATCCTAAAAAAAGACAGATCTTCTTTTTTGATTCTTGCGCAAGCTACTCATACTACCTCACAACATTTTCAGCACAAAAAACACGCGCGAAAATTGATGTGGTTACAAATGCACTCTCTTCTTTTTTTATGACGGGAGAAGGCGTCCTTGAAAGTTTCTTTGGAGTTTTGCTCGATCCTAATATCGAAGACATGCCATGGATTGAAATTCTAACTCGCATGGAAAAATCTATGAATGGCATCACTTCGCTTATCAATGTCGGCGGAATCTAGAATTATTCTGAAAAAATTAAGTAATCTGTAAGGCCGCGCTGATCCATCATACCGGCTTTTTTACTGGGCTCACCTTTTTTGCGATAGGTAGCTCGCGATTGCTGTAAGATAGCACAGCCGAGAGCGCCAGCTCCCAGCACATCTTGTCCTGTGTCTGAAACAAAACACGGAATGGTCACCGTTTTTTCGGAGTCACGGCTTCGCAAAAGCTCAACGATTGAAAAGCTCGTGATAGAAAGCTGAAACTTTTGCTTCAGCTGCCCCACAACATTTGCAGGTAATAGCTGTGAAGAAAAACTAGATGGCATTACCATCAGAACACGGCGCTGAGCGGCTTGCGCCGCTTGAATGCCCTTGGCCAAATCTTCAAGCTGCTCTTTCATATGAAGCTTTTCGGCACCCTCAAACCCCGCTCCTAAATCTCCTAGATCAGCATCGGCAACAATCACATCGTACTTTAAACCCGCGCCCGAGTTGATCTTCACAAATTGCCGAAGAATCTCTAGCTGTTCTGGCTTTTCGGGCTGATAGCCAAAAGCCAAAATAGGAGCGTTCTTCAACTCTTCTTGCAAGCGAAGCTCGATGGCCTGAGCTAGCTTCAAAGGTTCTTCAAATAGCGAAAATTTAATCTTAGGAATGGGTTTTGGCGCCAGACCAAAATAGATTGTCGAAGCGACACCGGCCAAAAGCAAAAATCCAAAAAGAATAAAAAGGGCTTTGGTTTTCATCGGCTCTAGCTAGCATTGCCAATCGGCAAGAGCAAGCACCAGGCTTGTAAGAATGTGGTTGGCTTTCAGCTGAAAAGTGCTAGATTGCCTGACATAAGGACTCGATCACTTTGACGGGTACCCACACGCATGACTTTAATTATTGGTTCCGGCCGTCTGGCCACTCATTTTAAGCATTACTTTCACTTGCTGAAAGCTCCTTACTTACATTGGAATCGCAAAGAACATTCCCCGTCTGATCTGCAAAAAAAAATTGATTCTGCGCAAATCGTTTGGCTCATGATCTCGGACAGCAGTCTCTCACAATTTATCGAGACTTATCTCTCTCAATACAAAGGGACGATTCTTCATAGTTCAGGCGCTCTTGAAATCAAGCAAGCCCTTAGCCTGCACCCCCTGATGACCTTCGGCCCCGAACTACAAAACTTAGAATTTTATCAAAGCATCCCTTTTGTAAGCTCAAAGGGTCATTGCCTTCAGAATTTTTATCCCGCTTGGACCAATTCTAGCTATGAGCTAGATCCGCAACACAAGGGACTTTACCACGCACTTTGCGTTGCCTCAGGTAACTTCACTACTTTGTTATGGCAGGAGTCGTTCAAGGGATTTCAAGAGTTGGGGCTCCCACCAAAAGTGGCCGAGCCCTATCTCAAACAAATCATGGAGAATATTTTAAAAAATCCTTTGCAGGCGCTCACTGGGCCTCTTGCGAGAAAAGATTCCGTCACCGTTACAAAAAATATTTCTTCTCTTGAAGGGCGATCTCTTCAAGGAATTTACAAGGCCTTCATTAAAAATTATTTTCCGGAGTACAAAGCATGAAAAGCATCCAAGATTTTGCAGCCAAAAAAGAACGCAAAGAAAAAATTTCGATGGTCACCTGCTACGATGCTTGGTCGGCTCGGATCGTTGCTCAAACTGACATCGATACTGTTTTGATTGGCGACAGTCTATCTATGGTTATGCACGGGCATCCAACCACCCTCAATGCTTCGGTTAATTTGATGGCGCTGCACACGGCGGCTGTAGCCAGAGTTCTTAATAACAAATTTATCGTGGGCGATCTTCCTTTCTTGTCATACCGCATGGATTTGACCTCAAACGTGAAAGCAGCAGGCCAGATCATGAAAGCCGGTGCTCACGCACTGAAACTCGAGGGCGCCAAAGGAAATTTAGAACTGATCCGCCATCTCGTCGATTCGGGCGTTCCGATCATGGGCCATTTGGGGCTTACGCCGCAATCTGTGTTTCAGTTGGGCGGCTTCAAGGTCCAAGGCAAGGAGCATCTCCATCAAATGGCCATCAAAAAGCAGGCAAAAGACCTTGAGGCCGCTGGATGTTTTGCGGTGGTTCTTGAGTGTGTGCCAGCTTCTCTTGCCAAAGAAATTTCGGCGAGCATTGAAATTCCAACCATTGGAATTGGTGCCGGGCCCGACTGCGATGGCCAAGTATTGGTTCTGCAAGACATGCTGGGCATGTCGGATGACTTTTCTCCTAAGTTTCTCAAAAAATACATGGATGGGCACCGTTTGATCAAAGAAGCGCTTAACACCTACCACAGCGAAGTCGTCTCAGCGAAATTTCCAACGGCAAAGGAAAGCTATTAAATGAGTCCGCTTGTCTTCAATACTCCTGAAGAACTGCAAGCATGGAGATCTAATCTTCCTGCTGGGACTACTGTGGGATTTGTGCCAACAATGGGGGCTTTGCACAAGGGTCACGAAACTCTTTTGCAAAAATCTGTCAGTGAAAATCAGATCACTGTGCTGAGCATTTTTGTGAATCCCACTCAGTTCAATGACAAAAAAGATTTTGAAAAATACCCACTTACGATGGAAGCAGATTTAGCTCTGGCGAAAAAAAATGGTGTTCACGCTGTTTTCAATCCGATTTACAGCTCGATGTATCCCGATGAC
>CANCBY010000068.1 GCA_947374445.1 Pseudobdellovibrionaceae bacterium | reverse complement strand
ATGAGTGGTGGCGAATGCCAGCGCGTTGCCATGGCCAGAGCGCTTGTTGTTGAGCCTGCAATTTTACTGGCTGATGAACCTAGCGGAAACTTAGATGTCGAGACTGGGGCAAGGGTTATGACGGAATTTTTCAAGATTATCAAAAAAGCCCGAGTCACAACAGTATTAGTCACCCATAGCGAGGCTTTGGCTTTGCGCTGTGATCGACAACTTGTTTTAAAAAACGGAATTTTGTGAGCTTACCAATGATGCTTCGCTGGATTTTTAGAGAGTTTAGAAACAATCAAAGATTTACAATTTTATTTATTTTGAATTTATCTTTGGGCTTAGCGGGATTTATTGCTCTAGATTCCTTTAAAGTTTCGCTCAAGCAGGTTTTAGAGCAAAATTCGAAAAACTTTCTGTCGGCAGATTTAAGTGTTTCTGCGCGACGCAAACTCATCGATGCGGAGGTAAATCAGGCAGAGACTCTGATGGGCCCGACATTTAAAAAAAGTCATTTATGGGAATTTTTCTCGATGGTGGGGACAAGTTCGGGAACTAAGCTTGTGCAACTTAAAGCCATTGATCAAGACTATCCGTTTTACGGCGAATTGATTTTGGGTTCTGGACGCAAAATTGATCACGATTCACAAAAAGAGATTATTTCGGAGATGTCTGTCTGGGTCTATCCTGAGCTTTTAATTCAATTGGGACTCAAGGTTGGAGATCAGATAAAGCTGGGTGAGTCCCAGTACAAAATAGCAGACACGATCACGCTCGACTCAACACAAACTTTTCGGCTTTCATCTTTGGCACCAAAAATTTATGGTGGCATTGAAATGATAAAAAAATCGGGTCTCGTTGAAAAAGGCACGACATTCACTGATGCTATTCTTTACAAAATTACAGACGACAAAGATCCTGAAAAAATTGCTAAAGAAATTTTCACAAAAATAACAGATCCTGGTGTTCAGGTCACAACAGGCAAGGCAGCAGCGCAGGATTCTGGGCGAGCACTAGGTTACCTCAGTGATTATCTTGGGCTTGTGTCTTTGGTGGCTTTGTTTTTGGCAGGCATTGGTGCGGCGTATCTTTATCGTAGTTTTTTTTCGATGCAGCTGAAGTCGGTGGCGACACTGAATGCACTTGGGCTGACATCTGCAAAGATTCGTATTTTTTTGCTAGGGCAAATTTTTATCATGGGAATCGTGGCCGCAGCCATAAGCGCTTTGGCAGGATTAGTGCTATTTCCATTTTTGCGTCTTTTGCTGCAAGAGTTTACACCCTTGCAAGTGCCGATGAGTTTGAATTTTCGCATCTTGGGTTTGGCACTCGCGATGAGCACTGTCGGAAGTCTTTCGATCAGCTTGCCATTTTTGCTTCAGATCGGTCGCCTCAAAGGCAGTCAACTTTTTCAAGAAGAATCGTCAATATCTATTCCGTGGAAAATAAATGATTTTATTATTTTGCTGGTTCCAATGTTTTTCTTCTGGGTTTTGAGTGTTTGGGAAGCAAACTCAATTAAAACAGGAAGTTTATTTTTTGCTTTGCTACTGGCGTGTCTATTTTGTTTAGTTTTATTGAATTGGGTCGCCTTTCGATTTTTGGGCGCCATTCTTTCGAGGGGCAACTGGAAGCTCAAATACATCGGTTTGCAGCTGTCTCGCAAAAGCTCAAAAACACTTTCGTGTGCTTTGGCTCTGAGCCTGGGAGCGCTTTTGATAAATCTTCTCCCCCAGCTTAAGACAACCATTAAAAATGACATCTCTTCTCCTGATTCCAGCGCTCTGCCGGCTCTGTTTGTGTTTGATATTCAAGATGACCAAGTTGATGGTGTGAATCAGCTTTTTGCGCAAAAGAATATTCATGGATTGAAGCCAGCGCCCCTTGTGCGTGCCCGAATTCTTCAGGTGAATGGACTTGCGTTTGAAAAGGTGACACAAGCAGGAAAGATTCAGACTCGCGAAGAAGAAACCGAAGCGAAGTTTCGAAATCGCGGGTTTAACCTCTCGTTTAGAGAAAAGCTCTCTTCTTCTGAAAATCTTGTTGCGGGAAAGCTTTGGGATAAGCCCTTTGATCAGCAGGCTCATGAAATGGCCCAAATCTCTGTGGAAGAAAAATTTGCTGAAAGACTTAAGTTTCAATTGGGAGACGTTTTAACTTTCGATGTTCAGGGAGTCGAGATCGTCGGTAAGATTACAAGTTTTAGATCGGTCAAATGGAATAGCTTTCAGCCCAATTTTTTTGTGATTTTTCAGCCGGGTGTTTTAGATGACGCTCCAAAATCATTTTTAGTGGCAGTGCCAAAACTTGACTCTGTCAGCCTTTCACAACTTCAGATAGACCTTGTTGCACTCTATCCGAATTTATCAATAGTGGATGTTGCCAGAACAGTTGAGCAAATTGTCGGCCTGGCCGAAAAAATGAGTTGGTCTTTAGAGCTGATGGCGGCCTTGTGCTTGATTGTGGGATTTTTAGTTTTGTATTCAATTATTTCTCATCAGGTTCTTCAGAGTCAGTGGGATCTTAATTTGTTAAAGATTTTAGGAGCATCCGCACCAACCACTTTGGCCAATTTGGTTATAGAGTACAGCCTTATCGGAATGGTCGCATCGATTTTTGGAGCTGGCTTGAGTATTGGAGTTGCTACTGTTTTGTCTCGGCAAGTTTTTGAGTCGAAACTTGAGATTAATTTTGTGCCTTTGCTACTATCGGCAGGTGCTATTACAGCATTGAGTGCGTTGATGGCCTGGTTGACAGCCCGAAAGGTATCACAAAATAGACCCCAGTTGATTCTTCAGTCTTAAGAGTGTAGCAAGAGGGAATGTCGTCATCAGTTCCTTCATTTTTATCGCTTAAAGCCTCACCCTTTGTGGTCGCAATGCCCACTGAGACGGTTTATGGCTTGGCAGCTCGGATTGATTCGCGGCAAGGCATTGAAGCCATTTTTAAAATTAAGCAAAGACCTTTTTTTGATCCGTTAATTGTTCATGTGTGCTCTTTAGAACAAGCAAAAACTTTGGTGCAAGAGTGGTCGCAGGCGGCTGAGATTTTGGCAGAAGCATTTTGGCCGGGGCCGATCACTTTTGTGCTTCCAAAGAACTCATCTGTGGATCCATTGATTACCTCGGGCCTTGAGTCGGTGGGGATTCGAATGCCACGGCATCCGTTGGCTCTTGAGCTTATCATGCGGGAGGGAGTGCCTTTGGCGGCTCCCAGTGCAAACCTCTTTGGCCGAACAAGCCCCACTTCTGCGGCTCATGTAGCGTCTGAATTTGGCAATCAAGTGCCGATTATCGATGGGGGAGAATGCCAGGTTGGGCTTGAGTCGACAGTTTTACGCATTTTTCAAAAAGACGGCTCGGCAGAGTTGGCGATTTTACGGCCGGGCGCTATTTCTAAGTCAGAAATTGAAGCAGTACTTAGCGCAAAAAAAATCACATTTCACTTTGTGGATTCAATCGAAAAATCTCAGGCCCCGGGACAAATGAAGCATCATTACATGCCGGAAGTTCCATTGATCTTAGTTAAAGGTGCTGGTCTGTCAGACAACGATATTTTGCAGAGGGCTCAATCTCAAATGGCCGAGATTCCTGAGATTGTCGAAGGCGTAAAGATCATTAAGCCTAATAAGTTTGAAAAGATAGGTATCTTAAAATTGTCACAAGATCCGGCCCTCGCTTCTCGGCAATTTTATTCTGAGCTGAGAAGATCAGCCTCTGAGAAGCCGGATATTTTGGTTTTTCGTATCGAGAAAATTCATCAGGGCGAGCTTTGGCTTCCGCTCTTTGACCGCTTGACCAAAGCGGCCTCTCTTATTGTATAGTCTCTATCATGACAAACTTGACTGACGCTGTTCGTGGTGTAATTAAAATTATATTTTGGATTCCGGTTATTATTGGCTACTTGCTAACCTGCTCGATTTGGAAAATTTTTGTCAAAGATCCAATCAAACAGCGAAGGCTCTACGCCAAAACCGTCAGTTGGTTTTGCGATAGAGTTATGTGGTACACAAATGCGGACGTAGTGGTAAAAAACATGCCGCCTGTGGATCAGCCTTTTTTACTTGTAGGCAATCACTTAGGCATGATGGACGTTCTAATTTTAGCTTCAATTCGTCCATGTCTTTTTATTACTTCAGTTGAAATGAAAAACACGCCTTTACTTGGCACTCTTTGCGAAATGGGTGGATGTCTTTTTGTTGAACGTCGCAGTCGTGGAAATATCAATAACGAAATCAACACGATCCGCGAGGCTTTAAAGCAAGGCAATACGGTTGTTCTTTACCCCGAGGGAACTTCGACAAATGGGGAGCGCGTGCTTCCATTCAAGAAGACAATGATGACGGCTGCGGCCGGCACCGGTGTGCCAATACTTCCAATGGTGATCAATTATACCCATGTCAATTCAGAGCCGATGTCATGGAAATGGCGTAATCATGTTTTTTGGTATGGTGACCAAACATTTCCACCAGCTCTTTGGCGAATGATGACTCTGAAGTATTTCAGAGTAGAAATTGAGTTTTTAGAGCCGATCATTTGCGACTCTGAAGAAAAACGCCGCGAGATCGCAGCGACGGCTCAAGCGCAAATCGAAAATAAGTTTGTTAAAATTCCATTGGGACCTGGCGAAGTTTCGTATTTTACCCCGCCGGATCATTCTAAAAAACAATTGCCCAGCCAAGCCTAATCTATAAATGGCTTAAGCGATTGCACAGTTTTTACGGTGCAGTCGTTTTAGGGATAACAATCTTGCTATTTTTTCGTGCAAGAGAATCTTTGGCTATCATCACAACGGGTTGATAACCGTCATTTTGAAGCCGCTTCAACATTGTAGGTAAGGCTTCAGCAGTTTTTCTTTGGATATCATGAAACAGAATAATTCCGCGTCCACGGGCATTGAGTTCACTCATCACGAGCTCAATCACGTCTGCAGGGCTGTGAGAGTTCATCCAGTCTTCGCTATCCACATTCCAAAGAAATTCGCCAATTCCATTGCTCTTGAGATAGTCTTTGAGTTCAGGAGAGCTCTCGCCATACGGAAAACGAATAAAAGGATCAACCCAGCCGAGAACATTGTAGATAGCCTGATGGCCTCCTCGTAATTCAGCGATGGCCTCGTCTAGGCTTAGAATTTTTCCACCATTTGCATTTCGGCAAAGACTTTTAGTTGGCAAACATTTGTGAGTAACAGAGTGACTGCCGATGGAGTGACCAGCGTCAGCAACTTTTTGCACAAGGTTTGGATATCGTTTGACCTGCTCGCCCAGTTCAAAAAACAAAGCGCGAACATTCGATTTTGCTAGAGTTGCTAGAATTTTTTCGGTGTAAGCTCCGCTAGGTCCATCGTCAAACGTCAGCATAACTTGCTTTTGAGCAAGGTCGCCGGTGACTGCATAATACCCTTGAGAGACATCTCTAACCACAACTTCTGTCTTATCAAATCTAGCATAGGTATTTTGTACCGCAGGAACAGTTTGTTCGAGTGCTACTTTTTGCGATAGCCAGTAGCTCTCAAGCCGAGTGTTTAGCTCTGGATAACAGGATTTTACTATGGTCCTGTGTTCAGGAGCCCGGATTTCGTTTTCGAAAAGTGTTAGGTCTTCAGTCTTTAGATCTAAAAGCCCCTTACAGACTTCAGCATCTGAAATCTTGTTTTGAATCAGCTCACTCATAAAATTAGCAAAAATCTTTTCTGGATGGCTTTGTGAAGAATGCCAGTCAGCATAAGAAGTTGCCGAGCTATTTGCGATCAAAGAGTTATTGAGCTGGTCGTTAACGACTAGCTGGCTGGGCTTTGTTTCAAATGAGGGCTTAAGACATCCAGCAATCGAGATTGTCGCGGTGAGGGCGAGAACAATTTTTTTACTCATAGCTTTCTACTTTCTGAATCTAAGGTCTAAGTTCATGACTTCACATTTTTGTGCTTGCTGGCGATCACAGCCTTCAGCTTTATCACTGCTGCAATACGAACGACTTTCAGTTCTCCAAACGCGAGCTGTATCACATTTTTCAAAATTCTGAGAAGATGTGTCCGTAACAGCAGATTGAGCCTGTTGGTCTGGGCTCATTGCGTTTTGAAATTCAGGACTCACGTCAACAAGCTTGCCAATCGGTCGCAACTCGCGGTTGAGATCCTCGTCTGGGTAATTCTCGATGATAGGTGCAGTCTCAACACGAATCGACGGAATGTTTTTTCCGTCAACTGATATACGATACACTCCAGGAAATACTGACACAAAGCTGCTCGGCTCAAATGGAACTGAAACCAAATACTTTCCGTGTTTAACGGCCTGAATATCTCCAGGTTCAAAATAGAGAGCTTCTTGAAATGTTCCCTCTGTTGGTCCACCAGCTGGATCGAAGCGATAAAGATCGGCCATTTCCATCATTGATTTTGCATTATTCCAGGTGTTGCAAACAAATTTGGCATGAGCTCTGAGACCTTGATAAGACCAGAGGTTGGCACAAGGTTTAAATGTTCTGATTTGAAAGTAGTCTCTTTCAAGTTTGCTCGTCAGATAAAAGTCTCCAAAGCTGTATTTTGTCAGGCGAAAAAAATGTGCGCCCGTGTAGTAAATTGATAAATAAATTTTGCGCTGTTCAACAAGCGCTGAAAAATCGCGGTACACGCGCACTTGTTTTTCTTTCGAAAAAGCTGCGGGGATTTCAATTTTTTCTAGATCAAAAGTAACATTGGTGTCGGCTTGAACCTCGACAAGGCCTGGATAGATTGTATTTTCAAAACCCAAAAGATATTGCCCCACAGGAAGTGAAGTTGGGGTGTTGAGCTCAAAGTAGACAGGAGCCTGACAGTTTCTTTGCAAGACTGACGGAATCAGTTTTGAATTTCTGGATTTTACTGTGGGTTTTTCACAGCGTTGGGCTTTGACAAGCGCAAATTTTTGCGATGGTCCAAGTTCTCCACGAATTGTTAGTTGTCCTGAAGCAACCTGAGCTGCTGCTGCAAAAGCCGAATTGGAAAAGGTCGTGAAGATGCCACTAATTGCAAGAGTCACAAACCAAGAAGGAAGCGTTCTCATATCAAAATCCTTCCTGTGTGATGTTTTGATTTACAAGTTGGTCGACGCGCGCGTCTTGCCCGTAGGGATCTTGTGAATAACGAATGCGGCCATCGGCGCGATCGCCCACTCTGCCAACAGTGACATATACTGTGTAAACCGGCGGAAGTTTACGATTGCTCGGAAAGCGAATATTTTTTGTTTCGTAAGCTATAGGGATTGCTTTTCCCGTGATTGGATCTAGGACTGGAGCCACCGGAGGATTAGGGTCTTTGCAAGCACGCTGAAAGAAAGTTGGATAATGAGTATCTTGGCATAGCTTTGAGGTCTCCCAAGCGTCGCCTTCGCGAAGGCTATACTCGTCAGATCCTTGCATTAAGTACTGAGCCAACTCATTGGGCTTCTCGAGTCGAATACATCCAGAGCTCTGAAAGCGGTTGCCTTGTTGAAAAAGCCCACGGCTGTCGGTGTCGTGCATATAAACATCGACGTCGTTGTTGAGGCCAAAGCGAAAAAGTCCTAAGGCATTTCCTGGCCCAGGTTCTTGGCGGAGGCGATACTGTTTAACAATTGAAGAGGGGCTGGCTGTCCAGTCAATTGTTGCAGGATCTACTTTTTCGGACTCTTGCGGCTTTTGCAAAAAAACCATGTTTTTAATTTCAATAAACTTTATATCCTTTTTAATTTCGGGCAACTCGTACTCAGCGAAAATTGTATCGGGAGCTGTCCATGTTGGATTGAGTGTCAGGTAAGTTAATTGATGACGCATAAATGGACTGTGCCATCGCAATCGTCCATTGACAGTTTTCATTGAGAGTTCTGGCTTTTCAACTCCGGTCGCAGGGTCTACTTTGTAGAGATTGAACTCGGTGAATGCCAGGTTCACAAAGATGTATTCGCTTTCAAGAGTTTTTGGCAACCAACGAAGCTTTTCTAGGTTGAGTTCAGTTTGACGGATTCGTTTGCTGATTGGAACAGCTATTGTCTTCCAGAAGTCTGAATTGGCCGCGATAGTAGGATTAATATCAAGACCATTTTCTGATTGAAATTTCATGATGGCTGATTGAAGTGAGCCATCTTCTTCAATAGGACCAACTACCTTTTGTTGAGGAGCGCCTTTGCCATCATAGAGATTCCCATCAAGGCTAACAATAAAGCCGCGCTCTCTTAAAGCCTGGCGCAGAGAAGATACAACATTGTGGGATACACCTGGAGAAAGAGTTATGCCAGGCGATGCCAGGCTTAGCGATTTTTGATTGAGTGTTTTGGCTTTTTGATCTTGGACTTTAAGATCCGCGAGCGCAGTCATCAATAGTTTATAAAACTGATGTTGAGGTGCCATAGCATCTATACTTGCGGCAAGGGTTTGCGAGTCTGCAGAGACAACAGCCGCAAGATTTATAAGATCTTGTGAGGTGAGTTTTTTCTCGCTGAATTTGATGTCTGAATCAATCATTTCTGGAATGATCCGGCCATAAGCAATGTGCTTAGCCGCCCTCAAGAGAGCATCTGTAAAAAGAATTTCAGTACGAATCATTGATACTTCGCTAGGATTGGTATTGAAGTCGGTAATTGAGTCGACGAGCATTTGGTGACGGTATTCAAGAGGGTTAAGTCCATGACGATCTAAGCCCTGAAGAGCCGCGAGAAGGCTCTCTGACATAGCATTAAGACGCCCATCCGTGATCCAAATCAAAGCATTGCCGCGCAAACGATAGAGGCTAAGCATGTCCTCAGTAACGATCAGGCGCTGCCCAATCCACATTACTTTTTTTGCTCCCAAGTATTTAGCAATCAAGTCTTCGGCAATGACAGGAGCCGGCGCTAAAGGGTTGATCTGAACCTGCTGCCTGTCCGCAGAACTATTGGTAGAATTGCTTTGCAGCTGGGCCCACGTGCTTGCTGACACCGAGAGAGTCCCCCAAAAGAGAGAGGCAATGGTGGCCCAGGATACGGCCTTTGATCTGCTAAATACCAAATTTGTTTTGTTCATACACTCTCCACGGTCTGAACCCCCATGATCAAGACCTGGGCCGTGGTGATTTGCTCGCAAATGCGATCGTGTTCATTGTGACGTTGATAGAATGTACATGGTTTTGACAGTCGGTCGGCAAAAAGTGTCACTTTATGCCCTTTGATGTTTAGAGAACTTGCCTGGTGGGGGCAAAAAGATTAAGTCCACCCTCCAGCTTTTTTCATCGGTGGGTTGATGTTTCAAAATTCGAATAGCTTACTTAAATTCTCGCATATTTTAATCATTGGGCTTTTTCAGCTCTCTATGTTTCAGGTTGCACGGGCTGATGTCTGGACTGAAAAAAATACATGGTCGCCGACCTGGGAAAAAGCCTACGAAGTTTGGGTTCTTAGCGATTGGAAAGTTGATGTTTTTGCCCGCAAAAATTTGCCGACGGGTGAGGCCAATCCTTTTTTTGGATTGAGAACCGATTGCGCAGATACAGTTTACTCTATGCGAATCATTTTTGCGTATGAGAACAGCCTTCCATTCGTGGCTGTAGACCCAACCGGAGGACAAACTCTGATCTCCAACAGAATGAATCGCTGGAATTCGATTCCCAATGAAAAATCTCGTGTGAGGGAGTTTCTGCTTTTTGCTTACGACACATTTAGCACTCACTCACTGCCTGCCGATACCTACCCTGTTGCTATCAGTCGCGAGACGGTCCACGCCGGTGGACTGATGTTGACCACAGCAAAAAATCACCACTCATGGACGATTCAAAGCATTTTAACAATCGGTGTTCCTCACTTGATCTTTAATTCGACGGTAGGTGCTGGTACTGGCTCAATGCTGCAAGAGAGAACATCGTGGCCCAATCCTGAGTGGGTTTTTGAAGGCCAATATTCGCCAGCGGGTCACGCGGGCCTTCGTTATTGGAGACAACATTCCGATTTGCAAAAACCTGAATGGGAAGTTCAGGGCTACTCAGATGAGCAATATAAAATTCCGATTTCGAAATGGATTGACGTTGTTCAAGGTAAGCTCGCAATTGTGAATGAGACTGAGCCGCAAAAAATTCAGCGTCTGATTGAATCGGTTTGTGCCGGAGTTCAGGGGCGTGTTGCCGTAGTTAAAGAGGGCGTTAATTATTTGCGCCAAGTGGGCGGACGATGTCTGAATTATGAAGAGTATGACACCTATTCTTCTCCAAATCGTGATCGACGAGTGTTTGATGACTTGCTGGCACTAAGACAAGCCTATCGATCAATTGATGCAAATCAAAAGCTAGACACTCTTTCGGTCAAAGTTTTGGATCAGCTCAGGAAAATATTTCCATTCATCCGTGAACCTGTGCAAGTTGAACAGCGAAAAATGTCGCCCTCAAAAATCACGGCAGACTCCATTTGTATTGTCACTTATGCCTCTTCATCAGCACAAGATCGTCAAATCGATTTAGCCGAATACAGAAGAAGGTCTTTTGAGGGCTTGCTATCAAACAATCCCAACGAGAGTTTTGAGCAAAGGTGGGGCGAGCTTCGCGGTCGACCGAACTCTTGTAAGACTTGGGATGTTTGGACTCCGCAATTTTCTATGGGGCAGTAGCAGGTATGACTAGAATTTTTCGTACACTTGTTCCTGTCCTCACGATTATTTGCGCATTTGGATTATTTTTTTATTTAGGGTTTCAAGGCGGAGTTTCTCCTGAAAGACCAGGGCATGTTCCCCCTCGACGGCCTGTTCGTATTGATGCCGCGAATGCGAACTTGAAGGCTCAAATGTTGGGTCTGCCCGAAGTTGAGAATGAAAAAAGTGTCGCAGAGCCTGAAGCTATTATCTCAAATGACGAAACTATGTTTCAGAGTCAGTTAAAAAACTGCTTAAACAAAGAAACAAAACTGACGGCGACAGAATTCATTGAGTCGCAACTAGACTCGTCAGTTTTAAAACGTGAAATACAAATTGAAAACTTTCATTTTACTTTGGCCAATGGAACTGAACGAAGAATTCAGACACTTCCTCCGTCGGGGCAACTTGCCAGCGGCGCGCGAAGGATAAAAATATTTTCACTTGATGCTGAAAATCTCCCGGTTCCTGAAAAGATTCCTGCTGAGATTTTAAGATTGCCTTATGCTCGACAGATATATGCCCTTTCCGAAGGTCGAGAGCCATTTTTTTCACAGGCTCGTGAGTCTGTTGACTTCAACGACAAACAAAAAATGAGTCTTGAATGGACCAATCAAAAAATCAGCGAGTTTCAATGGTCTGGCCCGGGCTTTGTGTTTTCTTGTCATGGTTCTCG
>CANCBY010000067.1 GCA_947374445.1 Pseudobdellovibrionaceae bacterium | reverse complement strand
GGCTGCCGAAGTGGTGAAATGTTTGCGCTTGAATGGGCCGATGTCGATTTCAATGGCAAGCGCGTGATGATTAATAAGTCTTATAACAAAAAGACTCGATCAATTGGTCCCACGAAAAGTCGCTGTTGGCGGGAAATTCCAATCAGCTCTGAGCTTGAATTGCTTATGAAGGAACTCAAACTCAAGAGCGACGGAAGTAAACATGTTTTACCAAGGCTGGGCTATTGGCGCAGCGGGGCCCAGGCGAAGGTTATTCGACAGTTTGCTCTGGGGCTTGGACTTCCAGAAATCAATCTTCATACGACCCGCGCTTGCTTTGCCACGCAGTTGATTAAGGATGGAGTTGCACCTGCGGTCGTGATGAAAATAGGCGGCTGGTCCGACCTAAAGACGATGCAGCATTATATTCGCTTAGCAGGTATTGAGATTGAGGGGGCAACTGATAAGTTGAAATTCTTGCCCGAAGACGCTGTAATGGGGAGAGTTGTAGAATTATTTCAAGGGGGAAATAAATGAAATACTTATTATCAATCATAACAATATTTGTTGCGACTGCTACATTTGCGCAAACTGGAAAGCAAATCTTAACTGGGCCTAAGCCAGTTCTTGCTTCAAAACTTGAGGCTTCTGTAGATAGTAAGGGCGAGATGATGTTTAGGGGCCAAGACCTTGCTGGCAAGCCTGTAATGCTTTCGGCTGAAGACGGATTTAAAGCTCTAAAAACTCTGGCAAAAGCTGCATGTACCGTTGCTCCGAGCACGGTAACAGTATCTGCCGGAATAGTTAGTGTGACCTGGGAGAAAGCTGAGTTGTGCAAATAGCGCAAACAGGTGATTTAGGTCTCCACTAAGTATATAGCAGTTTTAAGTAGCTGAATTTACGGAGTTTGCGAAAACTCCACCATTTTTGAACTTGGTTTCGTTCAAGAGCGGAAAAAAGAAAAGAAACCGAATAAAAATAATAACTTGCAGAGATGCAGGTTGCGTTGATCGAACTTTGCTAAATCACCCCAAATCACGCAAAATAACAGCTCTTGCATCGGTTTGTCGTAGAGTGCCGTAGTTGAGCAATAGTCTACTACGCTGCGGCCTTTTAAAGGGAGAGGATATGGCATTTCACATTGGCGATGAGGTTAGTGATGGCACTCAAAGCTATTTAGTTAAAGAGAACATCGGCAGTGGCGGTTTTGGCTCGGTTTTTAAAATTGAAAGAAAAAGTGATCAAAAGTTATTTGCTCTTAAAACCCTTCATACCGAACAACTATCCGCCGTAATGATTCATGTGCCCGATTGGAAAGAAGGATTAAACTGGTATCAAAAAGCCTTTCCCCAGGCCAAGCGTATTCAGTATCCAGAATTCGATTTTGAGTGTCTTGAATTTAATGGCGTACAAATCGAGGTTGTGAAGGCCGACGAAAAAGTTGGAGCTGGAGCTTTTGGACTGGCGGTTGATTGGGAAGTCGAAAATTTTGATGAGGCAGTAAAGCATTTAACCGGTCTTGGGGCGACATTGTATCGTGGTCCGGGAAAATTGGAGTTTGGTAGAAGAATGTGCAAATTGAAGGATCCATACGGAAACTTGATCGGCATTCGGGGGCCATAATGGGTTTGGATTTGCGAGAATTAAATTTTAATGACGAAGCTGCTTTTCTTCGTGGGTATGAGGATTGGAAATATGAAGATCTAGTCTGGTATTCATTTGTTTGGAAGCCTGGAATGTCTCACGCAGATCATTTGCAGATTTTAAAAGACCAAAAGGACAAGTTAAAACTTCCGAGTCATCTTGTTCCTTCAACAATGCTTTATGGATTTGTAAGTGGTGAGATAATTGGTCGTTTCAACATTCGACACGAATTGAACGCGCATCTTGCAGAACGTGGTGGACATGTCGGTTATTCCGTTAGTCCCCGCTACAGAAAAAACGGATTCGCCTCTCAGATGTTTCAACAAGGACTTGAATACTGTAAGCAGCTTGGGCTTAAGAAGCTTCTAATAACCTGTTCCGATAGCAATGTTCCTTCGTGGAAAATTATCGAGAAATTTGGCGGTTCACTGGAGAACAGAATTTTTGATGCCGGGAAAAATGAATTTGTTCGGCGCTACTGGCTTGATTTTGATGGACCCAAGTATGATCCGTCCAAAGTTGCTGATAAAGCTGTGGCATATATTACGAGATTGCATGATTCAAAGATTCAACTTCTAGTTTTTGATCACGATGAGAAGTTTGCTGATGCCGGGACCCAAGTACCATGCGGCACCGTTGATCCTGGTGAAAGTCCTCTAGACACCCTATTTCGGGAAATACAAGAGGAGGCTGGTCTTGTCGGTTTGGAAAAGGCTGAACAGATTGATCGGTATCAATTCTTCGCAGATTACGCACAAAAGTACCTTCGCCGTCATGTTTATCATATTCAAGCAAAAGGTTCGCAACCAGATAAATGGACCCACATTGTCCAAGGTCATGGGGACGACGAGGGCATGAGCTTTCACTACTTTTGGATCGACCTAAAGACAGCTAAAGGACAACTCTCTGGCCGGTTTGACGACTCGGTCGACCTTCTAATTCAAGCGCTGGGTATCTAAACTGACGGGTCATGAGTCTCTACCTTTGTTCGTCACCCCGTCAAAAATGACCAGGCGATAAAAATAGTCATTGTCTACACGATCTCTGCGCGCCTTGCCGGGCGCTCTAAATATTCTCTGGGAAGGACCCGTAAGGCGTCAGTTGTGTCAGTTACATTAAAGAAGGAAATCCCATCCATATAAATGAGAAGGCTTTTTTTATACATACTTGTGCAGTTGGGTTTCCTTTCTTAATGGCACTGACACAACTGACATTGACCCCACAGATCCTAATAGGCGATAAGGAAAACCAATGGAAGATATGCAAATAGAAGTACAGATATTAAAAGCCATTCAAATGGTTCCGCCGTTTCGTTCGGAGTCACCGGCATATTTGGCGGCAGATTGCGACCCTAGATGGGCGGAACAGTTACAAATATTCAGACATCTTCAGCGCGATATGACTGATGGGCAAAGTTTGATTATGGCTGACTGGAAGACAAAGTTTAACCCCATATTTGTTGATTGGATTTTCGGAATGTTTCTTTTAGAAAAAGAAGCTTCTAAAAATTCAAAAAATTATGTCGATTATGGCGACCTCTTATCCGCTGTGAAGCTACTTAAAGACAATTCTCTTATACTGTCTCGACTTGTGTTCAACTACTTCCCCCTAGTAAAAATTAATTTTTTAGCGCCGTTATTTTCAATTTTAGAAAACGCACTGTCGAAAAGCCTTGAGAGTCCTTTGGGAAAAAAACACTCTGATTTTTCTTATGCAATTATGGATTACGTCTTCAAAGCGCAAAATTTGGTTCAAAATGATCTTTTAGTAGATTTATCCGGTATTTTTTATGGTGGGTCGAACAATCTCAAGGCAATGGAAAAGCGGGTCAGTCGCTCAAACGACAAGTACAAGGACTGTATTCCGACGTATTTGCGCCCCTTAGCATCTACACCATTTCAAAAATTCTGATTTTTTTGTCGGTTTGATGTTCTTTTTAAATTAGAGCCTCTGTGGCAATAGGTCTCCATCTACAAAAGGAGACCAGTATGAATAGCCAAAGTAACTTACTCACCATTGAAGAGGCTTCAAAGCTTCTAAATCTGAAACTCTCATGGCTGCGCAAACCAGTTGCTCGAAGGCAAATACCCTATGTGAAATTGAATCACCTTATTCGTTTTGATCGAATCGAGCTTGAGGCCTGGTTGGAGCAAAGGAAGCGAGGCTAGTGTGGGAACTTTTCGTAATGATATTATCAGCTATCTAGACGCAACTTCTTCAGCCGAAGACGATCAATATATCGGTTGTTGCCCGGCACACGGCGATCAACGTCCATCGCTATCAATAAAGTTTTTGCCAGGAAAGCGAAACCCTCTTTTGCATTGCTTCTCGGGTTGTACCTACGCCGAAATGAAGGAAGCCTTTATTGAATTAGAAATGTGGGATCATTCTGAAGGCTTTGAAAAATTAGACACCGACGAAGAGCCAAATAAGTTACGTAAAGAAAAAAAAGAGTTTCGTCTTCCTTGGCTTTCGGACATTGAAAATACTCCTGCAGAAAAGTATCTAAAAAGCCGTGGACTAGAGATTTATGAAACCTTCCCGTCACTAAAGTATCTGAGCACGACATATTACAAGGATCGAGGAAGCAACCCAGACGATAAGGCAATCCAGATTCCGGCCCTTTGGGCTTTGCTCACTGACGAAAACAATATAGTTGTTGGCGCAAACAAAGTGTATCTCACTGAGGAGGGAGCAAAGGCTGCAGTTGCAGAATCAAAAAAAATTGGCGGAACTTTGAGTAAAGCAGCGGTGAAATTTGGTGCCCATGCTGGGAAAAGACTTCATTTGGCCGAGGGTGTTGAAACAGCTTTGGCGATATATCAAGTTTTAGGTGAACCTACGTGGGCGGTTTGCTCGGCATTAAATTTAAGCAGCCAGGTCATTCCAGAATACGTGGAGGACATAGTTATCTGGGCAGATAAGGACATTTCAAAAACAGGTGAGATACAAGCAAGAAAGGCTGCAAAAAAATTCAGAGAAATGGGCAAAACTGTCCAAGTTCAAGTTCCTTTTCTTAATGAAAACAGAGCTTCATGTGATTGGTTAGATGTTTTGAATGAAGATGCGGGAAAAATTTCATTCGCATTGGAAATGCCTGGTACGGAAGAGCTCAATGAAACTTCAGAAACAAAAATAGATCAAAAACCACTGGCGGCTAAGTTTGGTCAGGCAAGAACCCCTCTCGGATTGACCGAATGGCTAGAGGATCAATTGATGTTCCGCCAATCTGTTTGACATTAATTGGAACCATTCAGCCAGATGTTTTGTCGAAACTATTGTTAGGCGGATCAAATTCAATATCTCCTAACCTTGAAGCCAGAGTGCAATTTGATAATAAAGAGGAATGCCAATCACTAAATTAAACGGGAAAGTGACGGCGAGACTGGCCGTTAAATAGTATGCGGGGTTCGCTTCTGGGAGCGTCATTCGCACAGCAGGAGGTGCCGCAATGTAAGATGCACTGGCAGCCATGGTCCCCAGGACCGTCGCACCGCCAAGAGATAAACCAGCCCAATGACCTAGGAAAACTCCTGCAGCTCCATGAGTGATCGGAAGTAGTATGCCCATGCCTATCAGTCTGAATCCAACCTTGCGTAGATCTTGAAACCTCGTGGCGGCAACGATCCCCATTTCAAGGATGAACAACACGAGCGCACCTTTGAAGCCTGTTTCAAAGAAAGGCTTTATGGGTTCATAGCCCTTCACGCCCATCAAAAGCCCAACAACCAGTCCACCAACAAGCAGGATCATCGAACGGGCCGTGAGGATCTCGTGAAGAATTGTGCCTTTGCTTTTGGCCGGAGTTTCTGAACTGCCTGTTTGAAGTTTTGCTCGCTTCAACGCACCAATAGCCAAGGCAATGTGAATGCCTGGACTTTCAAGAAGAGTTAAGAGCGTTGGCATGAAGCCTTCAGCTGTCGCGCCCATATTGGCGGTGAACTGTTGCGCAGCGATGAATGTCACTGCTGATACTGATCCGTAGTGGGCCGCCATGCCTGCGGCATCCACTGAACTAAACCGCCCAAGTCGTCTCAGCAGGAAATAGGCCGATACAGGAGTCAGGCAGCCCAGGAAAAGCGTTGCAAGGCCCGGCAAAGCGATGGCGTGAACAGAGCTTTCTGAAAGTTCAACGCCGCCTTTTAAGCCAAGCGCCAAGAGCAGGTAAATCGACAGCGAAGCATACAAATCTTTAGGCAGCGCCAGTTCGCTGCGAATGAGTCTTGCGAAGATCCCTAGCGCAAATGCGAGGACGATCGGTGAAAGTAAGTTCGCTTTTAAGATGTCAAATGTTGCCAATGGCGTATCTCCGTTCCTTTAGGGGTTACAAAATTCACATTCAGAGGGTTCAATGGATTTTTTGCCATCAGGTCTTTTCTTTTCTTCCGAAAATTTACAGCTGACGCATTCAAATAGGACTGTTTTTGCGATGTGACTTGCTTCTCCGCAGTCCGAACATGGGAGACCAGGTATACCTTTAGTGATTGCATATCCTGGATAAGAGCATGCCGGACAGAATGACTTCAGCTTTTCTAAAAGTACTTTACCTGCCTCTAGGATGGCAGTCTGACGTGTCGGATTTGCTGTTGAGTTGCTTTGCACCTGCCTACCTCTTCATCGCTATTATCGAAAATTAATATGATTTTGTGAAATATATAAAACTTGCAAATGTCATCTCTATTTTAGATATTGAGAGCTATGGAATGGCTCAATTATCATCATCTTTATTATTTTTGGATCGTCTGCAAAGAAGGTGGGTTCTCAAAAGCCGCACTCAAACTGAGTATCGCCCAGTCAGCTGTCAGTCTTCAAGTTTCAAAACTGGAAGACCATCTTGGCGAGAAGCTAATGGAGCGTGGACCAAGAGGCTTCAAACTGACCGAAGCTGGGCAGGTGACTCTTGCACAAGCGGAAGAAATTTTTCGCCAAGGAAATGATCTGCTTCAGTATTTTAGGTCGGGAAAGATGAAGTCGAGTTTCCGTGTTGGTGCCCTTGGAGGACTATCAAAAAATCTACAATTAAAAATACTTAGCAATGTCCTTTCTGATTCCAAAACGGATTTATCGCTAGAAGTTGGTGATGCGCCAGTTCTGATTGATCGTTTGGTAAACTACAAACTTGATGCAGTTCTTTCTGACGTGCCAATTCCCTCGTCAGAAGCGGAACCTCTTGCCCAAACCGAAATTGCGTCAGAAACGGTTTGTCTTGTGAGCAGAACGAAGCCGAAGAAGGTGGACGCCGAGAAATTATCATCCATGCTCTCAAAGGGACTTTACCTGCCTGCGCGAAGCAGCCCAGTGACTTCGGCTCTTTTAGATTTTGTTACTGCTGAAGCCGAGGCGGCCCACATTCGAGGATTCATCGATGACATCGCATTCTTGCGTCTGCTCGCACTTGAAACAGATTGTTTAATCGCAATTCCTAAGATTGGCATCCGACGAGAGCTTGAAGCAGGCGAGCTGCACATAGTTCATGAATTTAAAAAAATTAAGCAGAGCTACTTTTTGGTGTACCGCCAAAAGGGAAAACGGCATCCAATGCTAAATTTACTTTTGAAGGGCTAATCGTGCTGATCTACTTTTCCACAGAACTCAGCATGATCTCATCAAACCCGAGAGTTATTGGGAACTCGGAATTGGAAATTTGATACGGATTTTAAATAGTTGATCTTGGCCGCTGTTGATTTGCGGCAAATCCAGAAATTGGAGACGAAAACGTTGAACCCGAAGGGTTGAGACAACTCGAGATTTTGGTTTTTTTTATTTCCACCTTGCTGGCAAATATATTTATTTAAGGCAACGACAGCCTCAGCCGTTGGAAGAAAAATCACTCTCGCTTGAGCTTATCCATCGCATTCTTGTGCTTGCCGAAAGCCTTTGCCGCCGTTTTCAAAAAGTTATCGGTGCTGACGGGTGCCAGTTGAATGGTTTGTGGCTCAGAGATAAACTTTGAAACAGCCATATTGACGAGCTGAGAGAACTTGATGCCATTGGCTTCAAGATACTCTTCCACTTTTCCTTCAAGCCCTTCTTCAAAGCGCACAGTTTTAGGTAATCCCATAAAACCTCCAATGTATTAATAATAATACATATTAATACAAAATGCTACATAATTTTTAACTATATGAAAGTACATGGCTATATCAGCCCAGCCAACAGAGCTTCAGTGTATTTGGTGATTTTAGCAAGCTGATGTAGAGCAATGAATTGCGAGCCCCGATGGGCCATTTTGTCCAAGAAGCACCTGAAAAGACTGCAATTCTAGCTTTTTCAGTAGTAAAAATCTCATAGATTTGGTTCAAGAGAGAAATCTCATCAGCTAAATACCAGATACTTCAGGAGGTCCGATGGAAGCTACAATCGATAAAGGTGCTGCTACTCTTCGAAAAGTTCCCACTCTGAGCTTGAAAAGCTACACCGAAGGTTCGCAAAACGATCAGCTCAAGTTCATCAATGAACTGTTTCATGGGATTAAAGACTACGGTTTTATTATTTTAAAAGACCACGATGTGCACACCGATCTTTTGGCCAAAGCCTATGAGATGTCAGAAGCCTTTTTTCGTCTTCCGGTTGAGAAGAAGCTTCAGTACGCAAAAGTAGCAGGTGGACAGCGCGGTTACACTCCGTTTGGAACTGAGCACGCAAAAGATTCACCGGTTATGGACCTGAAAGAGTTTTGGCATGTGGGCCGCGAAGTCTCTGCCGATCATAAATTTGCTCAGTACTATCCTAAGAACGTTTGGCCGGCGGCTGAAGTTCCTGAGTTTCGCGCGACCTTTGAAAAAATTTATGCCTCTTTAGAGCAAGCAGGCTCTGCGATGCTTCAGGCGCTGACATTTCCGTTAGAAGTGCCAAATCATTATTTTGATTCGATGACTGAAGAAGGCAATTCGATCTTGCGTCTTTTGCACTACCCACCAATTCCTGAGGGTGTTGATCCACGCTGCATTCGCGCAGCGGCCCATGAAGACATTAACTTGATCACGATCCTTCCGGCTGCCACAACTTCTGGTTTGCAGCTCAAAGACCGCGATGGCACTTGGCTTGATGTTGTGAGCGAGCCAGGGGCGTTGATTGTTGATGCTGGTGACATGTTAGCGCGTGCAACCAATGACGTGATTCCTTCGACCACTCACCGTGTGGTGAATCCGCAAGATGGAACCAATGGCAGCCGTTTTTCTATGCCATTTTTTATGCATCCCAATCCAGAAGCTATTTTGTCGTGCATTCCGTCTTGCAAAGGCACTGGCGCCAAGTACGCGGATATTTCTTCGCACGATTTTCTTATGCAGCGTTTGCGCGAAATTGGTCTTATAAAATAGGTCCTGTATCGAGTTCGGATTGTTATTTTTTGGGCGGCGAGTTTTCGTTGCCCTGGAACTATGTCATAGGTCATGATGAGTGCTTAATTGCAATGATTCAGAAGAGGACCTTGATGCAAATGAAAACACAGAACAGAACTTTATTGGTTGTTGTTGGTTTTGCACTTTTAATTTTATTTGGAATTTTGTATCAGCAAGGTGTTTTCGAGCGAGGCACTAAGCCCGGTGGGATCGAAGTCACGGACGAAAATAAAAACAATCTTCCAGAGCCTCAGCAAGAGATGATGGGTGATCCGGTCAAAGACCCGGCAACGCTGAATCAAATCTCACTTGATGACCAAAAGATGTTTCAGTTAATTTTGACAGATCTTTCGAATTGTTTCGATCTTAAGACGACTTCTATGGTGGATTCATCACCTGTCACTATCGAAAGTATTTTATCTCATACTCAAGAAGATTTAGGGCCAACAACTCGGCAAGTAGATCGCTGGATGAATTGGCATCTTCATGCTCAGGGCGGTGCTGAGCGAAGAATTCGAATGGAGCTAAACGAGCTCGATGGTGGCAAAGTTGTTCGCCTTCTAAAGTATTTTGCAGTTGATAAAGAAGGCTTGCCGATTCCTGTCGAGATACCTGCGGAGAAGAGCGATAATCCTTCTGATGAAGTTGTAAACCAAATGCTGAAAGAGGGAGATGTGTTCTATAAAGAGAAAGCGGCTACAGCTCACTTTTCAGCGGGTGAACACATCGACTATATTGAAAAGAATGGAACTCTGGCTGAATTTGAATTTCAAAAAGCCGATCGTTATTTTCGCTGTCAAAACTTTAAATCCCGTGAATCTTGTCAGTGCGTGCGTTAGCTAAAGCTACGTGCGTGCGCTAGCCCACCGGCAAAGCATGAGATAGCTCGGAGCTACCTCACACTTTGTAAATCAATTAGGATTGAAACCGAATCAAAGCTTCGCGCAAAGATTCAATTTGAATTTTAGCTTGTTCCAGAAGGGCTTTATCAGCCTCAACCACGTCTTCTGCCGCATTGGCGACAAAATTAGCATTTGAGAGTCGACCTGAAAGACCTGTGATGTCTTTGTTTAGCTTTTCTACTAGTTTTTGAATTCGTTTGATCTCTTCATCGAAGTCAACCAAGCCTTCGAGCGGAATTACCACTTTGACCTTGAGGTTTTTGACAATAACTTCAGCGACAGCACATTTTGACAGCGAGCCATGATCGCCAATCACTAAGTCTGAAATACGTCCCATTGTTTCGACAGCATTGCGGTTTGAGCCCAGAATTTTTTGAGCAGTGTCATCGCTAGGAGTGAGTCGTACTTTAATTTTTTCTCCGGGCTTGATTCGGTTTTCGCCGCGAATGTTTCTGATGGCTGCAATAACTTCTTTGACCACGTCAATTTCAAGAGCGGCCTTTTCATTGCCAAGACTTAAAAACTCTTTATCATTTCGAGTGTTAGGGTATTGGTCGACGATGCAAGCTGTGCCCTTGATCGGAAGCTTCTGATAAAGCTCTTCCGAAATAAAAGGTGCTAGTGGGTGCAAGAGTCTCATGATGCGATTCAGAGTTTGAGCTAACACAAGCTGAGAGGCTTCTTTTTCACCATTGGCAGGCCCATTAACGATTGGTTTGATAAATTCAATATACCAGTCGCAGAACTCATACCAAGTGAAGGAGTAAAGCGCATTTGCTGCATCAGAAAAACGATTTTGCTCAAGAGCATCTTCGACAGTCTTTTCAACGGCACCCAATTTATATATAAGCCATTGATCAAAAACTGAAATTTCAGATTTTGCAGGAAGTGCTTTAACACCAGCTTCAGGCACTTTAAAATCTTGTAGAACACCCAATGCAAAACGAGTGGCATTCCAGATTTTATTCATGAAATTGCGATAGCCCTCGAGGCGCTGTTCGCTAAACTTAAAATCCTTTCCTGAATGAATATGGGCAAGGAATGTGTATCTAAGCGCATCTGCCCCGTACTTTTCGATCATTTCAACAGGGTCTACAGAGTTGCCAGTAGATTTAGACATCTTACGGCCCTGAGAGTCGCGCACAAGCCCATGAATGTAGACTTGGCGAAAAGGAACGTCCTTCATGAACTCAAGCCCCATCATGATCATTCGAGCCACCCAAAAGAAAATAATATCATGGCCAGTAACAAGAACGCTGGTGGGATAAAAAGTCTTCAGAGTTTCGGTTTGGTTTGGCCAGCCCATGGTGCTGAAAGGCCATAAAGCAGAACTGAACCAGGTGTCTAAAACGTCATTTTCTTGCTTGAGATTTTTACTTGAGCACTTCTCGCACTGGCTTGGATCGTGTTCGGCAACAGTGATTTCGCCGCAGTCTTGGCAAT
>CANCBY010000066.1 GCA_947374445.1 Pseudobdellovibrionaceae bacterium | reverse complement strand
TTGATCTGACTTAGGGCTGGTGAAGCCTGTATCGCGATGAGTTTATAGACCTGTAATACCTTGATAATAGAGGTCTTTCAAGAGACCATTTTGAAACATCAAGGAGGATGCGATGAAGGTAATGGTAAATTTAATTTTAGGAGCTCTTTTAACACTTTCTGCAGGCGCGGCATTTGCTGCCGGAGATGCTGGTTGTGGGTTGGGCAGCGTTGTGATTTCAAAAAACTCAAAGCTCTTGCAGCTTTTTGCAATGACAACTAACGCAACGTCTTTTTCTCAGGGTTTTGGTATTACTTCTGGAACATCTGGCTGTAGTTCAAGCGGGATCGTGAAAAATGATCGCCAAATCGATTATTTCGTCGAAGTGAATCAAGACGACTTAACTCGTGAAATGGCCCAAGGAAATGGAGAAAAGCTAACAACTTTGGCGGCTCTTCATGGATGCCAAACTAAAGAGTCTCAGCAAATGTTTTCTCATTGGACTCAGCAAAGTTATGATAAAATTTTGCCAACGCTTGAGACCACATCAGTTGAACTCACTAAAAATTTAGAAAAAGAATTTTCTCAATCATCAAGTGTTGTACAAGCTTGTAAAGGCGCTTCCGCAGGTGCGACTGTTACGGCACTTTAATTTCATCTTAATTCTCATTATTGTAAGCCTTGGACCTTGTCTGGGGCTTGCAAGTTCTGAACTGCCCTCGGCATTGTTAGAACAGTCTAATAGAGTTGAGCTTTCAAAAAATCGACATTGGCTTAGACTCAATCATTATAAAAAATCAATTTTTGGTAATTACAAATCGGCTGTCCGTGGTCCATTTTTTTTAAGTCCTGAGGGTGAGGTCTCACCTGAAAAGGAGCTGGCCGCAACCATTTTAGCCATGTTTTCAGACGATTCGCTTTTAAGAAAAAAAACTCAATGCCGCTACTTGGCTCGGCGTGAGTTTATTGCAAGTCAACTTAAGATCCCTCAAGAAAATCTAGAGGTCTGCGAATTTAGTTCTGACTGGATGAAGAGGCTGGGCGCACAAAAAATTAGTTTGGTTTTTGCCTCTAGTTTTATGGAGAGCGCCGGCTCTAGTTTTGGTCATACGTTTTTGAAACTGAATAATCCACAACACCAGGGCGGTCTTGAGTTAACGGATTATGGATTAAATTTCTCAGCGCGAACTTCAGATACCCAAGGCGCGATGTACGCAATCAATGGGCTGCTGGGTCGTTTTCCAGGGGCTTATGGATTGCTTCCCTATCATCAGATGATGAAAGACTACATCAATCTAGAGGGGCGAGATGTTTGGGAATATTCTCTTAATTTAACGCCAGCCGAAGTGCAAAGGCTTATATATGCGGTTCTAGAAATTGAGGGCGGCTATTTTGATTACTATTTCTTGGATGACAACTGTTCGTTTCAACTCTTAAAGCTTTTAGAGATTGCAAGACCAGAGCTTGAGCTTGCAGGGGATGATGAACTTTTTGTTATTCCTTTGGACACGGTTAAAAAAATTCAAAGTATCGATGGACTGATTGAGACTGAATCTTACAGACCTTCGTTGCAATCTCAGTTTCGATCTTATCTGAAAAAGGTAAATCGTGAATCGCAGATAAAGATCAAAAACTATTTTGATGAAGCCGCGCTTTCAACTGCAAGATCGGATGCCACTGCTTGGTCTAACGAATGGTCTACAGACGAACTTGATCTCGCGCAGCTTTATATTGATATAAAAAGGTCATCTGATCCGACCAAGTATAAATTTGCAAAAGATCAAATTTCTAGGGCTCGGTCGCGCAGAGGGCAGGTTTCACAAGATCAACTTCGGAAACCGGCCTCACCCGTGGGCTCTCCAGATTCAACATCGCTAGGCTTGGGTAGTTATGACAAACTTGGCAGGTCAGGGGCTGAGCTCAATTGGAGATTTGCTTTTCATGATTTGCTCGAGCGTGATGATGGAGCTGCTAAGTGGAGCTCGTTAGAGGTTTTGAATTTTCGTTGGCGCAGAGAAAGTGTGAGTGAAAAGTTTTATCTCGATGAGGTCAGGCTTTTGGACATGCTTTCGACATCGGATGTGAATCCTTTGTTTCAGCCTGTCAGTTGGGGCGTGCGATTGGGGGCGTTTCAGAATGGCGAAGATCTCAGTCATAGTTCGTTATTGTTGCAAGCAAAAGTTGGTAATGGCATCGACATTCTCCCGTGGCTTGTAAATGAAGATGAGTCATGGTTGCGTTGGAACTTGTTTGCAAAAAGTTCTGCCCAAGAAACTCCGGATCTTCGCTACGCTCCTGGTGTAGGTGCAGAGTCTTTTTTTCTGCTAAGTCCGAAGAGCAATTTAAGAGCCCAGTTGGGTGCTGAAAATCTTTTTTATGCTACGGGATGGGAGAGCCAGGTTTTTCAAGCAAGAGCTCTTTTTGAAGTGGCAAAAAAAATTGAGCTCGCGGCTGAAGTGCAACAGAAAGTATGGATTTCTCCGTCGCACTTTCGGAGCGACTCCATGGACAAGTCTTTGCGAGTCCAGTATCAATTTCTTTTCTGATTTAATGCGATTAGAAGCGCTTTGTGAATTACTTTCAGGGCCGTCAAAACAATCGACATATAGAGTTTTCTCGAAATTTGTGTAAAACAAAAAATGTCACTCATTGCATGGATTTTTGCAAAAGACTTCGGTATATCGTCCTCCATGACGAAGACTCACTCTATTAAAGTTGTAACATTTATTTCTGCAGCTTCTCTCGCAGTTTCTTTTTTAGCATCCTGCACGAAGTTTTCTTCCGTAGAAAAAGTTGCAGACAGCTCCAAGGCCGAAGAGACAGGTGGCTCGACAGGCGTTATCTATGGACGAGATTCGCGCTCAGAAGTTCATTACGTACCGATTAAAATGGTTCAGCAAATTTCAAATTTATCAGTAGCGCTGATTATGACCAATCGCCTTAAATCTGAGAAAGACACCGTCGAAATTATTGGTGAGAATCTTCAAGAAAGTGAAAACCTTTGTTCTTCAGAAAAGTTTATTGAACAACGGACTAGCGCTTATTGTTCTGGTGTTTTAATTGATGCGACACATGTACTGACGGCAGGGCATTGCGTATTCACACAAAAAGAGTGCGACGAAACCAGTTTTGTTTTTGGTTACGAATATTATTTGGGTTCTATCATGAACTACAAGGTCCCGAAGTCGAATGTTTACTCCTGCGCTCGTATCGTTGCTGCTGCTAAAAATGCTGAGGGCACCTCTGAGGACAAGCTTGGCTTTGATTTTTCAATTATCGAATTGGACCGAGCTTTTCCAGCTAAAATGCAGATTGCTATAAATGTGAATGATGATCTTAAGCGCGGCGATGGGCTCTTTACTATCGGTTATCCTGTGGGTCTTCCGAAGAAATTTGCTGATGGAGTAGTTGCTAGCAACAGCAATCAGAACCTTTATTTTAGAGCCAGCCTTGATACTTACGGAGGCAACTCAGGTTCGCCAGTATTCAACACAAAGAACGGCGGTCTTGAAGGCATATTAATTTCAGGCGAAGACGATTTCATGCAAGCACCGGAGTATGATTGCCGGGTCAGTCACAAGTGCACCCAAGGAAGTTGTACCGGTGAACAGGTTTTGAAAATGTCGAAGATCAAAAAGTATCTGGCGAAATAAAGCGACTCACCCAACTCACTCCACTCCATGATTCAAACCCTGCCTGGTTGAGAGGGCTCTTCAGTGGGCCCTTGAACACGTTGGAGCAGCACCTATTGAACCAGCTCTAAAACTTTTCTGATCACCTCAATCAGAAGTAAAACTAGACCAAGAATAGACTTTAGAATTCTGACAAAACGTCGAAAAGAACCACGGTTGATTGTGGTTTTCGGCATTTGGACCTCCTTTAGGGGCAAGGTCTGAATCCTGTGAGAGCGAAATTGGGGAGCCAATTTCGCTTTTTGCATTTTTTGGGCTTAGATTCTTGCAATCTTGCGTGATCTTCGAGGGCTTTCGCAAACGAAATTCGGAACTAAAGTCTTTGCATCACAACAGTGCCAACGCGTTTGTATTCACCTTTTTGAATTTCAAGAAAATATCCTGAGAGCTGTTCCAGGGCTGGAAAATAATAAAGCTCTAAATAATCTCCGCCGACTTCAATAATGTACGCGCCTTCATTGCTAGAGTACGACCTATCGAGCTCTCCTCTACCGCGAGAGTGCGAAAGGCTTTTGCCAGTGGCGGCATCGGAGAGCAAGATATCGTGCGAGCCCTGTAGCTTGCCACTTTGGACTTCACCTTCAAAAGTCATTTCTGCTTTCCACTGTTTTTGATCTTTGGAAAAGTTGATAAAGCCAGCAAAGCGTCCGTTGAGCTGCTGGGCCATTTGCTTTGTCAGAGTTTTGCTCGCTTTGAGGCTGCTTGAAAATTCGTTTTCGGCGATGGTTTTTAAAAACTCTTTTTCTTGAGCGTCATTCAATATTTGAGAGACTGTCAGGCGGGGCTTGTGGAAGGCGACTGTAGCTTTGGTGGGAGTGCTTGCGGTCTCTAGCGGCTTGGGTGTGGGCTGAGTATCGACGGCTTGGTTTGTAGTCGATGGCACTGATGGTTGCCCGAGCTTGCTCATCTCTTGCGCCGAAATTTTATAACCGATATCTGCGACAAAAATTTGCATGACCTTTGCGAGGATTTCGTCCGCTTTGCGGAGTTTGTCTTCCGCAGAGTTGGTTGCAAGATAGTCGTGAAGTTCTTTTTCAGAAATTCCAGCCAATCGCGTGCGCAAAGATTTGAGATCATCATCAGCAGGCTGTGTGCACGTATTGCTTTCAACCTTGGCAGCGACTTTTTCAGACTCAAATTTTGAAACTAAAAAATGATCTGCAAAAATTCCGAGAAGAACCAATGTAACGCTCGAAACCAGAACTTTAAGATTTTGACTCACCTGTAAGACTCCGCTCTAATTCTATTCATCGATTTACTAACTATGACTTTGGGCCAGCTATGACGCAAAACAAATTCGACTCCAAAACCGAGCCTCAAAAAGCAACTCGCCTCGTCACAATGATTGCTACTTTTTTTGGCAGCGGATTGTCTCCGAAAGCTCCTGGAACTATGGGGACTTTGGCGACGGTGCCGTTGGTGTATTTGCTGAGTTTTCTAGGTCCTTATTTTTACATGGGTTTTACGGTTGCGCTGTTTCCGGTGGGCTTGTGGGCCGCTGAAATGTACGAGCAGACCAAAGCCCAGCATGATTCAAGAGAAATCGTCATTGATGAGGTTTTAGGGTTTCTGATCACGATGACTTGGTTGCCGATGACTTGGCAGTCTATGCTTTTTGGCTTCGTGTTGTTTCGAATGCTGGACATCTTCAAACCTTTCCCCATAGGATTCATAGATAAGAAGGTCCAAGGAGGGCTCGGCGTAATAGCCGACGATGTGGTTGCGGGATTGATCGCGAACATCGCTTTGCAAGTTGTCTACAGCCAAACGAATTGGCTCGGGGCTCGGTTGATCTCAACCGGATTCTGATTGATGGAAGACAGCCTTGTAGGGGTTTGAGTTGGAAGGCTTAGGAACTGGAGTAGGCGCTGAGATGATTCGCATGAATCAAGCAGCGGCCGAATTGATAGCGGAATTGCGCGCGAAAAAGCTCACCGTGAGCTTTGCGGAAAGTTGTACTGGAGGACTACTTTCTGCCACCATCAGCGCATTCGCTGGCGTTTCAGATCTCTTTCTGGGATCAGTCGTCAGTTATGCTTATCAAGCCAAAGTTGATCTTCTGGGAGTATCTTGGGACACCCTCAAAGCCGAGGGTGCGGTATCACAACAAGTGGCCGAACAAATGGCTCGTGGAGCGCGTGAGCGTCTGAAATCAGATTGGTCTGTTGCCATCACAGGGGTGGCAGGACCGACTGGCGGATCTGCTGACAAGCCCGTGGGCACTGTTTGGTTTGCGGTATGTGGTCCGAAGTTTGATCAAACTGAGAAAAAACATTTCTCGGGTGATCGAGGGCAAGTGCAGCGGCAATCAGCAGAGTTTGCAATGCAGATGCTGCAAAAAGCTGTGAAGGCTGCGAGCACTTAAGAACAAGGTTACGGAAGATAGTAGAAGTGAGTGTTAAATTAATCTTCGCTGATAAAACAGCGAACTAGCGTTGCGGAAATGACCGCAAAAGGAAGAGGTACAAGATGGCTACCGATAAAACAGCAGGGATGACTATAGCTCAAACAAAGCAGCACTCTGAAAAAACCAAAGCACTTGATTTGGCTTTGCAAACTATTGAAAAACAGTTTGGCAAAGGCTCTATCATGCGTTTGGGCGTGGATGAAAACATTCACAAAGACGTTGAGACAATCAGCACAGGCTCACTCAGCCTTGATATCGCATTAGGCATTGGCGGTTTGCCAAAAGGCCGTATCGTTGAAATTTTTGGCCCAGAATCATCTGGTAAAACGACAATCGCATTGCAAGTGATCGCTCAAGCTCAGAAAAAGGGTGGAGTCGTTGCGTTTGTCGATGCGGAGCACGCGTTGGATGTGAACTACGCTCGCAAATTGGGCGTGAACACAGAAGATCTTTTGATCTCTCAACCAGACACGGGCGAACAAGCTCTTGAGATCACAGAGACATTGGTTCGCTCTGGCGCGATTGACGTATTGGTTGTCGACTCAGTAGCGGCGCTAGTACCACGAGCTGAGATCGAAGGCGAAATGGGAGACTCCCACATGGGTCTGCAAGCTCGCTTGATGTCACAAGCTTTGCGTAAGCTCACAGGTTCGATCAATCGTTCGCAAACATTGGTGATTTTCATCAATCAAATCCGTATGAAAATCGGAGTTATGTTCGGTAACCCTGAAACAACAACTGGTGGTAACGCACTTAAGTTTTACGCTTCAGTTCGTTTGGATGTTCGCCGTGTTGGCGCGATTAAAAATGGCGAAGATGTAACCGGAAACCGCACAGCTGTTAAAGTTGTGAAGAACAAAATGGCTCCGCCGTTCACAAAAGTAGAGTTTGACCTCATGTTTGGCGAGGGTATTTCTGCAGAAGGCGACGTTTTGGATCTAGCAGTGACTGCGAACATGGTTGAAAAAGCGGGCGCATGGTTCAGCATCAATGGTGAGCGCATGGGTCAAGGTCGCGATCAAGCCAAGCAGTACCTGAGAGATAATCCAAAAGTGATGGTTGATCTTCGCGCGAAGATCTTGTCAGCAAAAGGTATCGGCAAGCTTTTGATCAGCGCTGAAACAAAAGCGGAGTCTGATGTTTTGGCAGCTAACGGCGCCGAAGTTGAAGATGCTGCCTTAGAGGGAGCGATGCTAAAGACAGCCGATAAGAAAGCTGATAAAACAGCTAAAAAGCCAGCTAAGCACTAAGTTTGAATTTAAAATTAAATTAGCTTAAATAAAGGGAGCCCATGGCTCCCTTTTGTTTTTCACCCAACTGATAACTGGTCTTGACCAACTATCAGTTGGGTGAGATGATATATACCATCATGTCAGAGCGTTATTTAGAGAATCTTATTCAAGAAGATGCCCTAGTCGATCGAAAAATGGCTTTTATTAGTGGTCCAAGGCAGGTTGGTAAGACGACTCTTGGTAAAAGCTTGTTGAAGGGGTCGGGCAATTATTACTCTTGGGACCAGAGCGAATTTAAAAGAAATTGGATAAGATCACCACTCAAGGCTCTAGACGGGCGTAATGAGGGATCAATTCTTTTGGATGAAATTCATAAAGACCGGCAATGGAAGACGCGGTTAAAAGGGGTCTATGATACCATCGGAGAAGATCTTTCTATTTTAGTTACAGGCAGTGCTCGGCTAGACCTTTACAGAAAAGGCGGGGATAGTCTTTTGGGTCGCTATATTCCATATCGACTTCATCCATTTTCTGTTGCTGAATACAAAAAGCCGCCCGAGCCGGACGAAATATTATTACATTCGCAGAAGTCGCATTCTTGGTCTGATCTTTTGATGCTCGGAGGATTTCCTGAGCCATTGCTTTCGGGGAGCCAGCGTAAGGCCGATAGATGGAGTCGATTACGTTTAGACCGCTTGGCTTTTGAAGACACTCGTGATGTTAAGGTGCTATCAGACTTGAATGCCTTTCGCACTCTTTTGGACCTCATACCAGGCAAAATTGGATCGCTTTTTTCATTTAACTCATTGAGGGAGGATGTTGGAGTTGCCTATGCCACAGTCCGTGATTGGGTTTTATTATCTGAATCTCTTTACTATGGTTTTTTTATCAAGCCGTACTCTAAAAATATTAAGCGAGGAATAAGGGCAGAGCCCAAATTTTATCTGTTTGATATTTTACAAATTCCGCTAAGTGAAAAACCTAAAAGGATAGAAAATTTAACTGCTCTTCATTTGATGAAGGCCTGTCACTATTGGACTGACGCTGCATTTGGACTATTTGAGCTTCACTTCGTACGTGATAAAGAAAAGCGCGAGGTTGATTTTTTAATCTGTCGAGACAAAAAGCCTTGGATGCTGATCGAGTGTAAATCTGGCAGTAAAGAAATTTCTAAAAATTTAATTTATTATTCTCAGTTATTAAAAACAAAACATAATTTTCAGCTTTGTGAAGATGAGGCGTATGATCGTACTTCAACCACACAGAATATTCGCGTTTTAGGCTATCAGAAGTTGATGTCCGGATTGGTTTAGTGTCCACAGTTTAGACGGTCATGAATTTCTCTCATGGAATGCCCCCCAATTGAGAAATATTTTATTCCAAAAAAACGAGATTGTGGGCTTTATCCAAAGCAAAGCTTATGATGCGACACCAAGAAGGAGATTTTGATATGATCAAATCTGTTGCTACTGCTGTCGCGGGATTTATGTTTGTAATCGGTTTTGCAATGGTAGGGTTTGCCCCGAAGACTTCGGTTGCTGACTCAGCAAGTACCATCTCTACAGCTAAGCTCAAGCCTTCTGCTGAAATGCTAAAGTCTTACTAGGCTAGGGCTTTTTCAATATCTTTGGCGATGTCTTCGGGCTTAGTTTGCGGTGAGTAGCGCTCGATGACTTGACCGTTTTTACCAACTAGAAACTTTGTAAAATTCCATTTGATAGCTTCAGTGCCCAAGATACCTGGGATGCTAGATTTTAAATGTTTAAAAACAGGAGCAGCTTTGTCTCCGTTAACATCCACTTTTGACATGATCGGAAAAGTCACATCGTAAGTGAGCTTGCAGAACTGCATGATCTCTTCGTTATTGCCAGGCTCTTGTGCTCCAAATTGGTTGCAAGGAAAGCCTAAAACGCTGAAACCCTTATCGTGGTATTTTTCGAAAATACTTTCGAGACCCTCGTATTGAGGAGTAAATCCGCATTTGCTGGCTACGTTAACAACGAGCACAACCTGGCCTTTGTATTTTTCAAGCGCTATGTCGGTACCATCGGCGGCCTTCACTGTAAAATCGTAGACGGATTGGTTGGCTGTCATTTTAGTAAAACTCCTCTGCCTATTGAAAAAGAAACCTGTCAAATAAATAACAGTTTCAAATACTCATGGGAATCACTATAAATCGCGTCATGATGAAAATGATTTTTGCTATTTTTTCGATAACTCTTATTTTTGCCAGTGCAGAATCAAAAGCCCTCGACGAGGGGACCTGCCTCTTTGCCCACAAAGACTATGACAGCCCCGGCTTTCAGCTTCCAGTGCACAGTGGGTTTCATACTAAAGGAAGGTTTGGTTGCGTTTATGTTTGTGAATGCCAAGCGCAAGAATATAAAATCACACATGTTCTCACTGAATCACATTTTGAGATTGGATCTTCTTCGGGCGAAACAGGCGGGCCTTCGAGAGCAAAATGGTTTATCTGCCCTCGTTCGGTAAGGGAGGACAGTTGGACTCCTCGTTACGACATCTATGGAACGCTGATGTATTATGATGTTGAAGTTGAAGATCGTCCTTTTTCGGCTGCTAATTCAAAAATCAAAGAAATTCAAAATTTCTGCAAATGAGATGTTCGTAATTGATACTCCTTTGGCATTTCTCAGTCTGAGGCGTACTTTAAGTTTGACTCGGTTTTCGCTGTTGATTTCTAAGCTATCTGCCGAAAAGAAGACATGGAAAACAAAAAGTCAGGTGCTATTGATCTGAATGTAACCGACTTTATGCCAATAACTCGGCAAGAGATTTTGGCTGTTAACTCGCTGCCCGTAGACATTTTTTTGAAAATATCCGACACAAAAATTGTTCTCATCGGCCGCAAAGGCTCTAGATCTTTAGATGATCTGCATGTTTTAGACAACGAAGTTGTTAGCGAATTCTATGTTCGCAAAAATGAATATCGAGATTGTGTCGGACAAAACCTTACGATTGCTGGAATTATAATTAGCAAGTCTGATATTTCTGATCCAACTAAGACAGAGTTTTTAACTAGAACTGCGTTTTCGGTGTTTAATGAAATTGAGTCGGTGGGCTTTAATCATGAGTCTCTTGAGCATGCAAAGCTTGTTAGTAAATCGATTCAAAACTTAATTTCGTCAAAGCCCGATTTGCTTTCGGTTCTCAATATGCTCGGAACTGTGTCTGACGACCTTCTTCGACACTCGATGGCCGCGAGTGCGGTTTCGGTGATGATTGCTAAGGCGATGGGGTGGACTGTGCAAGCTACCCTTGAAAAAGTTGCGCTCGGTGGACTTTTGCACGATATCGGAATGAAGGAACTGCCTTCTGATATTTTGACAAAGCCTAGGTATGAAATGACCCCCGAAGAGCGGCTTTATTACGAGACTCATGTCACCAGAGGCGTAGAGATTTTAAGTACGATGCCATCGGTAGCTGATGACATAATAGCGATGACAATGGAGCATCACGAAAATGCTTTAGGGCAGGGCTATCCGCGTCGGATTCGTGATTTTAAGATGAACCCGTTAGCGAAAATTATTGCACTGTCAGATTGTTTTTGTGAGCTGACGCTTAAGAATATAAATTACCCAATGCCCAGATCTTCAGAGGATGCTATCAACTACATTGAAAATACGATGGGGCAGCCATTTTCAAAGCCTGCGCTTTTTGCTTTACGAAAGGCGCTGACAAAATCGAGTAATATCGGTGTTGTTAAAATCGCTTCTTAGGATTTTTCTGTCTCAAATTGAGACGTTCTGAAAAGAGTCATCAAGTATCTGGACCAAGTGCCGATAAGCCCTGTGAGGGGTTGCTGTGGTAAAAATATCCTTTTTTATTTTGGTTTTCGTTTTTGGATTGCAGCCGTTTGCTATGGCTCAAGATGGCTTAGTTGGTTCTTCGGAAGCTCAGTGCGTGCAAGCTGGATGGCTGTGGCAATACGACTCTCAGGTTGGTCAATACCACTGTGTTGCTCCCAATTCAAAGCCCTCATCCTCTAAACCCATGACAC
>CANCBY010000065.1 GCA_947374445.1 Pseudobdellovibrionaceae bacterium | reverse complement strand
GTAGCCGCGTGTTTGGCTCCTCATCCGCCACATTTAGTTTACGCCGAAAATCCACCGCAAAATGAGCCTAAGGCCGAGTGCGGCTGGGAGACTTTGCGCTGGGGCTATCATCGCCTGCAAGAGAGTTTGAAAAAAACAGATTACGATGTGGTGGTGGTGCTTTCTCCGCACTGGCGCACTTATGTGGGCACTCATGTTTTGGCGTATCCGCATTTCAAAGGACTTTCTGTCGACCCGGTGTTTCCGCATTTGTTTCGTTATCACTATGATCTAAAAGTCGATGTGGATTTGGCTCAAGCAATTTGCAATGAAGCCAACTCTGTCGGTCACGCCACCAAACTTATGACCAATCCTGATTTTCGCGTTGATTATGGCACAATTATTTCGTGTCACATGACTGATCCCTCGTGGTCAAAGCCGATTGTTGCGATCTCTTCGAACGCTGCTGCTGCGTATTTCAATATCGATGTCATGCAAGAGAAAATGACCGAGCTTGGCCACGCCACAAGACGCGCGATTGAAAAATCAGGCAAGCGCGCTTTGCTTTTGGCGAGCAACTCTTTATCACACCGACATTTTACCAAAGAGCCCTCACTTCCAGAGGACATGAGCCACGAGCATATCTACAATCACAGTCAATATCTGTGGGACATGAAAATGATCGAGCTGATCAAAGCCGGTCGCAATCAAGAGATCATTGATTTAATGCCTGACTTTACAGAGCAGGCGGTGAGCGAGACAGATGCTGGTGCTCTGACCTGGATGCTAGCTGCGATGAATAAGCCAACACTTGCTGGCACCGTGCACGCTTACGGCACTGTGATTGGAACGGGGAATGCCATTGTAGAGTGGCAAGTAGAGTGGCAAGTAGAGGGAGCTCAGCGATGAAGACAGTTTCAAATCCCATTCTAAAAGGTTTTGTGCTTCCTGGTTTGCCTCAGCCACTACTCACACCCGATGCAAACCCTGGCTATCGCAAACTGCGAAACGCTTTCGAGCAAGTGCGCGAAGAGATTGAAGCGCTCAAGCCCGATGTGATTTTGGTGTACTCAACAATGTGGCCGAGCATATTAGGACATCAAGTCCAGGCGCGGCCCGAGCTCACATGGACTCATGTCGATGAAGAGTTTCATGATTTAGGGAGCATTCCCTACACATTTAAATTTGATGCAGCCTTAGCGCACCAATTAGTCCAAGAGGGCACAAGTCGCGGTCTTTTAATGAAGGCCACGGATTACAACGGCTTTCCGATAGATACGGGCTCGATTGTGGCGTTGAAGCTCATCAATTCAAGCCTTAAAATTCCAGCAGTGATTTTGTCTTCGAATATTTATTCAGACAGAGCCGAGACAGTTGTCCTTGGTAAGGCCACCTTGCACGCACTGATCGCGCAAAAAAAAACAGCCGTGGCGGTGATTGTATCTTCACTCTCGAATCGTCTTCACAGTGAGTTTATCAATCCCAAAGAAGATAAAATTCACTCACTCAAAGACCAAGAGTGGAATACAAAAATTCTTGAGTTCTTAGAAAAGGGCCGTCTCGAAGACGTGGCCCAGCTCTCACGACAAATTCACAAAGAAGCGCGAGTTAAAAAAGTCGGCAACTTCAAGCCTTTCTGGTGGCTCTCAAGTCTGATGGGCCCGCACAATCGCTACACCGGTGAGGTCAAAGCCTACGAAGCTATTTATGGAGTGGGCGCTGCTGTTGTGGGGCTTACTCCCGCAGCCACAGCTGCTCGTGATCTTGAGTTTGATGAAGACTCTCCTGAGAACTACGCAGGTGAGCGCAATGTGCTCGCCTCTGTGGGCGGTGCCTCTGAAGGTATGAGCTCGCAAACTTTTGCGGCTGGCGATGAGCATGAGTAAGATTTATCCCGAGAGTTCTTTTGGTGAAAATATTCCGGGGATTCCCACTGGCAGGGATGTGGAATGGGTGCCTTTGGTTGACTACCGAAGAAACGGAGTCAGCGAGAATACCATTCACGGAGCGATCTCGTGGTTTCATGGTGATGAGCTTTTGCATTCCTTCGGCGGCAATGTGCTTTGCTACGGACGAAGCATCATGAAACTTTTCTATATGAAACTTTTCACGGACGAACTTGCTGAGACCACCACATCAGAGCAAAAAGCCATCAGCGTGTCGTCACACAACGGCGCTGCCGAGCACGTCGAAGCCTCGCAGGCTTTGCTGAGTGAGAGCGAGTGGGGCCTCATGCAAACTCCGCTTGATTTGCCGCTCGTGCAATTTGGCCGGCAAGTGCGAAGACCCAGGCGCTGGTTCAACAACTCGTCAGGTCATCACGCGGCGATCTTAAAGGGCTGCCGCCTCAAAGGCTGGTCGCGCGCAGGTTATACACTGCCGACTCATCCGGTGTTTAAAAATTATCTTGAAGTTGTAAAAAAATACTTAGGGCCTGAGTGGTCTCCGAAGCGTATCGCTCGCGATGGCGATGGCCTGCCGACAGTGGCCATGACAGTGAGCGAGCTTGCAAAATGTTATGCGGGCCTTGCGCGTGACAAAAAACAAGACTGGATTTGGGACTCAATGGTCAAACATCCAGATCTTGTCGGCGGCTTCAATCGTCTTGACACCACAGTGATGAAATCTTGCTTCGGTAAAGTGATTGCTAAGGAGGGAGCCGATGGTCTTTTGGGGCTTGCTATAGATCACCCAGATTATCCGAAAGGTTTGGGCGTGGTGATCAAAATCGCTCACGGCTGGAACCCGCAAGCCACGTGGTATGTGGCTCGTGGAATCTTGGGTGTGCTAGGAATGGAGCTCAGAAACCCATACCCACTTCGGCGGCAAAAAGCGTTTTTAGTGCCGCGGATTGTGCCGGAGAAGTACACGCAAAAACTTTCGCAAATCAAAACCTGGGATGAATGGGACCCTGATCATGATCGCTGGTATTTTGAAGTTTGAGAGATACTTTGGCCTGAGCATCTGTCTTAAGTTTGGAGCGAAAATGTTATGTAAATTACTAAATATCTCTGCGCTGCTGTTTTTTGTAATTAATTTTTTTACGTTTTCCAGTTTGGCGGTGTCACCTGAATGCATAGCCAGCTATATTCATACAACAGATGCACGCACCCCCGCTGAAACTGTTCCTTTAGAAATTGAAAGCCAATCAGGGGCTCATCTGCAATTGTCTAAAGACTTTCACGGGCGAAGCTTTTTTGCTTTGTACTTTCGTGATACAGAAGAGCTACTTATGCAGATTGTGCAGTCGAATGATACGACAAGAGGACAGGTGGCTCGCGGTCGATTTGATAGCAATAACAGTATGAGCTTGACTGAGGTTTTGGGCGCGACGGTGTATCGCCTCTAATGCCATCGGGAGTAGCGTCGCGGAGCACCTATTTTAATATACAGGAAAAAATAAATAACTTGCTATTGTATATACATGTATATACAATAGGGCATGCTCCTATACGAAGTGACAGATGCTTTTGAGGCTGCGCGACTGAAATATGCCCTTGTTGGGGGCTATGCCCTAGCCCTTCATGGGCTAGTACGAGCTACTATGGATGTGGATTTTGTTTTGAGTCTTACTCAGCATGACTATGAACTTGCAGAAAAGACTCTTGCTAAAATCGGATTGCAGTCTCGCCTGCCGATCAGAGCACAAGATGTGATAAAAATGAGAAAAGAGTACATCAAAGAAAGAAATCTTATCGCATGGTCTTTTGTGGATTACAAAAATCCATCGAGGCAGGTTGATATTCTTATTACTCAGGATATTAAGGATATGGATATTAAAAAAATCGCAGTGGCTGGAAGGAAGATCTCTGTAGCAAGTCTTGAAGAGCTCCTAAGGATGAAAACAAAAGCAGGGCGACCTCAAGATCTTATCGATATAGAAAACATTAAAGCAAAAATTAAAGGTATGTCTGAATGAAAAAGACAGTCCCTACTAATAAAAAGGTTCCATCAATCACTCCAGAAGAGGCCGTTCGCTTTTTGGAGGATATTCGATTGATGTCATCCGAGATTGATGAGCCGACAGTTTCAATAAGTTTACGAGTTCCAGGAAACATCTTGAGAAGCATAAAGCTTAAAGCCAAAGCCGACGGCAAAAAGTATCAGTCCTTGATGATTGATTATTTGCGGAATGGGCTTCGCGAGAGATAGGTCTGAACAGCGTACCTAACTGTCTAGAATTTTGACAGCGAAAGCTCCTGGATAGAGCCATAAAGCCCTATAACCTGGCATTATTTTCGTATCTACTGACCGAGTATGCTATTTCAGCGATTACCAGCTTTTGCCCTATCATTACTTCTAGCGCTTTTGCCCTTGGCAGAGGCTTCCGCTGGCTTTTTGCAAGTGATCAAAAGCACAACGACTCAGGCCAATTTTATTATTTATAATCCGCAAAAAGAAGCCGACGCACAAGTGACATCCGGCAGATCGCTAGAGCCCCTTTATCACTACAAGCAAGAAATTTGGAAAAACCAAGAGCTCAAAAGATTTGTCCCTTTGAGTGAGCTCGATTTCCCACTTGGAACGCATGAAAAAACATCAAGCAAAAAGCCGCAAGTTCTTTTGCTTGCCAATGCCTCTGCCAGTGATGCCGAGCGCACACGACTTGAAAATGCTTTTATCCGCCCTTTTGCAAAGATGGGCGCTGATGTTTACATGTTACCTATCGCCGCAGCCCAAGGTCTGTCGAGTGCAGAGAAGGCTGAGTTTTTCGATCTCCTCAGCGCACATTTTGACCTCATGATTTCAAACGGTGGCGATGATGTTCATCCAGCGCTTTATAATGAAAAAGTCACGCACTCGGTGGATATCAACCAAGAGCGTGACCGTGCCGAGAGCGAAGTGATTCGCGCTTACATTGATCGCGCGCGCGGATTTTTTTATGGAGTCTGTCGTGGGATGCAGCTAGCAGCGGTGACTTACGGCATGAAAATGTATCAAGATATTCCCACCGAAGTTGGCAGCAAAGTAGCTCATGGTGGAAATGGATTTCGTTTTCACGAGATCAGACTTCAGGCCACTAAAAATTCGTTGCTGAAAAAGATGATTGGTGGAAATGAATCAATGCTAGGTTTTTCATGGCATCATCAGGCTGTGAAGTCTGAGGTCAATGCGATGTTTGATGTGGCCGGAGCCGATGTCGAAGATCAATTTCCTGAGGTGCTAGAATCAAAAAATGGAAAAGCCCTTCTGACCCAATTTCACCCAGAGTACTCTCGTCGGGTCGATGCCTTGGGCATGACAGACGCTCAAGGGGCAGGTCTACAAATTCTTCAAGGGGTTTTCAACCAGGCCCAGCTGGTGTCAAAAACCAAAGCCACAAGAGCTTGCCATCAAGTTTTACTTTGAGCGCATGAGCTACTCATCATCAGCAGAGTAGCTATCAAGTTTGTGCACAGGATAGATATCTAAATTTTGTTCTCTGTTATCAATAATGCGTTTTAAAAAAACTGTTTGAGAGTTAGCATCGACAAATAAATATTTCAAACGATATCTTAGTTCACCTTTTCCATCGCGATAAAAGGGCCATGAGCGATCGCCGATATGGTCTTCTTTTGGAATTGTAGTGTTTAGCTGAATCCAGCTAACAGCACTATCGAGTTCCTCTAGAAATTTTTCTACAAATTTAACATCTTCGGTTGAACTGTAGATGTGATCTTCTATATGAATTTGGTCTTCATCAAATTGTCGTGTTTTGACAATTTTCATTTTTTAAATCTTTTCAGTCGCGCTTTGTCTCCGATTTTGTATTCAGTGACTTCGCCTTTGAGGGCTTGATTTGAAGACAACAGACTGCTTTGCAATGAGGAGATTTCATTGAGCAGGCCTTCATAATATTCTTCGCTCATTAAAACACAGGCGTTGCCTTCTCTTTTTTGGATTCGAATGGGCTTGTCACTAGCCATTTCCATGTATTCTTTTAAATTCGCTCTAAATGATCTTGGTGAAGTTGAGTCCATGTGCGCACCTCATTGTGTACCTATATGTGTACACAAGTTTCCAACAAAAAGCAAGTCATTTTTAGGCGGGTTGAGCTAGCCATACAGCTAGACCGCAAAGAGCTTGGCGCCAGAGCCAGCAAAGCTTGGTTGACCAATACTTGAGCCAAAGTGATAATGGGTCATGAAAAGCATGACAGGTTACGGTCTCGGTAAGGCCAGTTCTTCTAATAGTTCCATCGAAGTCAGTGTGCGCTCTGTGAACGGGCGATTTCTTGAAACCCGACTTCATTTACCGCGTGAATTTATTCCGTTCGAAAGTGAAATCAAAAAAACTTTGGCCGAGTATTTTGAACGCGGAACTCTCGATCTTTTTGTCAGCCGAAAAATCAAGCCAGGTGCGAGCACGCAAAAAGTCGTCGTCAACAAAGCACTCGCGAGTGAGTACCAAGCGGCCTACAAGGTTTTAGCGAAGCATCTCAAAATAAAATCTTCAGTTCAGCTCGAGGCGATCGCAAGGCTTCCTGAGGTTGTAAAAATTGATGACACCGCTGAGCTCCCCGCTGACGAGAAAAAGGCTCTCTTACAGGCTATCACAAAAGCTTGCAAAGCCTGTCAGAGCGAGCGTCTGCGCGAGGGACAAAGCCTCAGAGCCGATCTTGAAAAGTGCTTGTCCGCTCTCGCGAAAGAAGTCGAAGCTATCGAAGGATTGCGCGAGGAAGCCAATCAAAGTTTGCTCGCACGTTTCGAGCAAAAAATTAAAAGTCGTCTCGCTGGTGTCGAAATTGATTCGCACCGACTTTCGCAAGAAGTTGTGATCCAGCTTGAAAAATCGGACATCAATGAAGAGCTTTCTCGTTTGAAGGAGCATATCAAAAACTATGGACATCTCTTTACGGTGACTGAGGCTCAGGGTAAAAAGCTTGATTTTTATACACAAGAACTGCTGCGAGAAGTGAATACCATCGGGTCCAAATCCAGTGTTTCGAAGCTGACGCATATTGTAGTTCAGGCGAAGACTTTGATTGAAAGACTGCGCGAACAGGTGCAAAACGTTGAGTAACTTTTTCTAAGATTAAATTTTAGAATAAGTTTTAGATTAGATTAGATTTTAGATCAGATTCTAGAGCAGAAAGGAGCCAAGCCATGAAAACCAAAATGATCATTGTTGCGGCTCCCTCTGGTGCTGGAAAAAGCAGCTTTGTTGAACGAATCTGCCGCGAAGACTCTAGGCTCGAAGACACCGTAACCTACACAACTCGCTCAATGCGGGCCGGGGAGTCTCAGGGGCACCCTTACCACTTTGTCAGTCGGGCTGAGTTTGAAAGCTTGCTCGAAAAAAACTACTTTGTAGAGTGGGCCCGGGTTCACACCAATATGTATGGTACCCCCCTCAATCAGCTCGAGTCAGCTTGGAGCCGGGGTAAATGCATCATCATGGATATCGATGTTCAGGGTGCAGCCACTTTCAAGGCCAAGTACCCAGAGGTTTCGAAGTCGGTTTTTATTCTCCCACCCAGTATTGACGAATTGCGTCGTAGAATTGCCAAGCGCGATGCGAAGGTCCCTGATGACATCGAGGTTCGCATGCAGAACGCTGAAAAAGAGATCGCGATGGCTGGTAGCTTTGACTACAAGATTGTGAATGATGTTTTTGAGACATCGTTTGCTGAATTTAAGAAAATCATTGAAGCTTTGCTTACTTAGGTCTATATCTTGATGCTCATTTGTAGCGTTTTCTGATAGAAAAAGGGAGATTCCATGGCTCGCGTAACGGTTGAAGATTGTCTTGATAAAGTTCCAAATCGTTTTGCCTTGGTTTTGCTTGTAGCTAAACGTGCAAAGCAGCTTTTAAAAGGCTCTGAATTGACTGTCGCAACTCGCGGAAACAAGTACATCGTGGGTTCATTGCGTGAAGTAGCTATCGGCAACGTGATTTTTGAACACGATCCAGCTCATGGCACTCCAGATTCTCAAATCGAAAAAGATCTTAACAAATAGTCTTTTGCTCTTTATCGCAAAAAATTAAAGTCTACACAAAAGTCCTGCTTAAATTTGGCGTATCTTTCCGATATGCTTAGATATGGCAGAGTTCACATCAGCAGAGCGTTTAAATTCTAAGAGTTTAAAGACCTTAGAGGATCTTGAAAAAAAGATTTTATCTTATCATCCCACTGCTGATCTCAAAGTTGTTGCGAAAGCATTTCATTTTTCAGAGTCCGCTCATGACGGACAAATCCGTCGCAGTGGCGAGCCATACATATCTCATCCGCTTTCTGTGGCAGGAATTTTAGCCGATCTTCGTTTGGATTTAGATTCGATCGTGACCGGGCTTTTGCACGACACAGTTGAAGACACTCACGCCAGCATCGAAGACATCAAGCGCGAGTTCGGCGATACAGTCAGCCATCTCGTCGATGGCGTGACCAAAATTTCAAAGATGAATTTCAAAACATCGACCGAGCGTCAGGGCGAAAACATTCGCAAGATGATCGTTGCGATGGGTAAAGATGTGCGCGTGATTTTAGTAAAGCTCGCTGATCGCCTGCACAACATGCGAACGCTTCATCACATGCCCTATGAGAAGCAATCCCGCATCGCTCAAGAGACTCTTGAGATCTACTGTCCACTGGCTGGTCGTATGGGTATCAGTTCTTTAAAGATTGAGCTTGAGGACTTGAGCTTTCGTTATCTGCGACCAGATATGTATTATCAGCTCGTACAAAAAGTAGAGAGCGAAGAAAAAGATCAAAAGCATTACATCGATCAGGTCATTGGCGAGATTAAATCTGAACTGCAAAAAAATGATTTCAAAGACATCGATGTGCAAGGGCGCTCGAAGCATTTGTGGTCCATCTATCGCAAAATGGCCACACGAAATATTGATTACGAACAAGTCTATGACGTCTTAGCTTTTCGTGTTTTAGTGGATTCAGTTTCGCAATGCTACGAAGTTTTGGGGTTAGTGCATTCTCTGTGGAAGCCGATTCCTGGCAGGTTCAAAGATTTTATCGCCATGCCAAAAACAAATCACTATCAGTCTTTGCACACGACCGTATTTGGGCCGGGCGGAGAGCGTATCGAAATTCAGATCCGCACCAAAGAGATGCATCTCATTGCCGAGCGAGGGATTGCGGCCCATTGGCGCTACAAAGAGCGAGGCAAAGTCAGCGACGATACCTCTAAGCAATTTGAGTGGCTTAAAGATCTGGTGACTCTGCATCAGCAGACCGGAAACTCCGATGAATTTTTGGACACAGTCAAAACAGATCTTTTTGAATCTGAGATTTATGTTTTTACTCCTAAAGGCGATGTGCGCGAATTTCCAGAGGGCGCAACGCCAATTGATTTTGCCTACAGTGTTCACACCGATGTCGGCAATAAGTGCGTCGGTGCCAGAATCAATGGCAAGATGGTGCCGCTCAAGTACCGTTTGCAAAATGGGGACACGATCGAGATCGTTACGGCAAAGACTCAATCACCCAGTAAAGATTGGTTGAAATTTTGCGTCACCAATCGGGCTAAATCTAAGATCAGAGCTTACGTCAAAGAAGAGCAGCACAAGCGCTCACTGATTATGGGTAAAGAACTTGTGGACCGCGAGTTTCGAAAATTTGGAGCAGCGGCTGTTAGATACCTTAAGGGCGAAGAATACGAAAAGCTTCTCAAAGACTACGGCATTCATGACGGCGAAGAACTTTTTGTTCGTGTGGGTTACGGCAAAGTCGAGCCTCGTCATCTTGTTGAGCGTTTAGCTCCAGATCTTTTGCATCAGCCCAAAGAAAATCCTGCGGCCAAAGAAGATCCTTCATTCATGCAAAAAGTGTTGAAGGCAGCGGCGCAAAAAATTAAAAAATCAGGATCGCTCATCACCGTCAGCGGCATGGATGACGTGCTCGTGCACTATGCTAAGTGTTGTCATCCCATCCCCGGGGACTCAATCGTAGGCTTTATCACCCGTGGTCGTGGAATCACCGTGCACAGATCGGACTGCAGAAAAGCTTTTGAATTTGATCAAATCCGTCGCGTGGATGTGGACTGGACTTCAAAAACAGCCAGCGACGGGCAAGAACGAATTGTGCGTATTCAGGTGGTCTCTCAGGATATCCCGGGGTTGCTTAAGAGCATGTCGGAGGCTTTTGCTTCGCAAGGAATCAATATCAACAATGCTTCTGTGCGCTCAACCAAAGACAAAAAAGCGATCTGTGTGTTTGATGCTGGTGTCAAGAACACCACTCAGCTCACACAGGTCATACACGAACTACAAAAGATCAAAGGCGTCATCGGCGTGACCCGAGTGGCGCAGAGTTAAGTTTTTATATTAATAGTTCCAGCCGTAACCAGCACGCAAAAACATGGCAGACGCTGTTACGTCAGAGCTTCCGGGAAATATTCCGTAATCAAAGGCTACAGGAATAAAACCCTTTTTCAAGGCAAAGTCCGCGCCTGTACTAATCAAGATCATTTGATTGGTTCCACCTGATGTAGATAGATTTGGAATGGTTGTCGATGTGCTCATCCCAATCAGGAATGAGTAACCAAGTCCGACCCAAGCTCTATTTTTACCAGTGAGATAGTTGTAATGTCCCGAGCCTTCGAGAGCGAGGTAATTAATCGCAACGTTGCAGCTCGTAGAGTCTCCGCTGCAAAGCGGGCTCGCGACTGATCCTTTTGCCGAGATTGTTTCTAGTCCTGTTGCGGCTCTCAAGGTGAGTGTCTTCGTAAGGTCGTAATCACCAAAGACTTTCAAGTTGAAGCTTGTGCCAGACAAGCTCGCTGGTGTTCGGCAAGTGGCCGTAGGACAAGCGGTTGTTGCAGTGATTGGCCCCACAGACATTGAAAAAGTGCTCGAAGCCATGCCGCCTAAAACACCAATAGCAATTTTTTTACGTCCTGTAGTTGTGGGTCCATTTTTTTCAGCGGGGCTTGCGGCTGCCGCTGTTGCACCCGGTGCCACCTTAGCTTGAATACTGGCACCAACTTCTCCTCGGCCCTTGAGAATTTCAGCAACAGCTTTACCATTTTTAACTTGCTTGACTTCGATCAGACCAATTTTTTTATTCTCGCTGTTGACGATGTAAAGTTGGGTGCCAACAACAGCTTCGACATCGGTCAGAGTGATAAGAACCTTGTTGCCCTTCATCTGTTGGACTTCGCCGGCAGAAGCTATTTGCGTCGACACTGCTAGAGTGAGAGCAATGATTCCAGTCAGAGCACGGGCAAAAAAAGTGGTTCGAGTTGAAATCATGGTGTGACCTCGCAGACTTCTAAGGTTTTTTCAGAAATGGTTTTAACTAAAAGTTTATGGGTTTCATCAGCTGTATGCCAAAGTGCTTCGCTCGCGGGTTGAAGCCAGCATTCTTTCTGAGTTTCAGTGAGATCTTCAAGAGTGCTGTCTTTGAGTGATTGCGTTTGCAGTTTGCCGGGCACGGCTGTTTCAAATTGATTGCGACCTTGAGATTTGTAAACGGAACA
>CANCBY010000064.1 GCA_947374445.1 Pseudobdellovibrionaceae bacterium | reverse complement strand
AAAGAGGACTTTGCAAAGCTAGCAAAAGAATATTCGGATGATACCGGCTCAAAAGCCAGTGGTGGTGACTTGGGATTTTTCTCAAAAGGTCGAATGGTTCCTGAGTTTGAAGCAGCGGCATTTCAGCAAAAAGTGGGTGAAGTTGGCGCGCCAGTGAAAACAAACTACGGTTATCATCTTATTAAAGTGCTCGATAAAAAAACAGGTCAAGAGGCCACTTTGGCTTCTGTCGAAAGCAAAGTTGCAAAAAAACTGATCTTAGCAGACAAACTTGATGCAGACACAAAGGCCATTGAAGAAGCTTTGGCGGCAGGTAATGGTGCCAAGGTCGATCAGTTGGTTAAGTCGTTGGGTTTGAGCTTTGATGAAACTGGATTTTTTGACCTAAGCGCAGATACAGTGCCTAAAATCAATAGCACTTTGGCCAGCCAGGCAGTTGGTGAAATTTCGGAAGCAAAACCGCTTTTGAATCGTTTGGTTCGCGATGGTGGACAGAAGTATATTCTTAAATTAAAAGCGTTCAAAAAAGAAGCTTTGGCTGATGGTAAAACTCTTGTGGCATCATTGTCTCGTGAGCGCACGGGCGAGATGGTCGGTCAGTGGCTTGAGGCTGTAAAAAAAGATTCTAAAATCGAAAAGAACAATCAAGTCATTCAAGGACGGTAATTTTTGACGAAAGTCGCTTTCTTTCGAAAGTTTCCTTTTGAGGCCGAAGTGGAGATGTCCCTTCGGCTTCTTACTTTTTCGGCGGGTTGGTCACATCCTGTTGATCCTGATTCAGGCATGAGTGTCAGTTTACCTGACGTGGATAATTGGATTTTAGGCGCTGTTGAAAAAAGTCGGAGCCGTTCATGGAAAAGTTTAGAGTCTTTGCTTCGCTATATGCAGAGTGAGGGACTGAATCCTTCGCGCAGTTCTACTGCAAAGCTAGTGCGGGTTGAAATTGAAGACGCGCTCGTGGGCGAAAAAGTTATTTGGAGTTATGGCCTGATTCGATACTCGAAAACCTTGCAGGTGCAGGGGCTCTTGAACAAAAAACTTCGAGTTTTGTCTGTCGATGTTATCACTCCCAATATCTTTTCTGAACCTGAAGAAATGTTTCAGTTCGATGCGGATGGGCCAGAACAAGCGCTGGCCAACTTGCGGACTTTACTGCGTCTCCAAGACGATGAGGAGCTTATATTGAAAGATCCGCTGAAAGATATTTCTTGGTCCTAGCAAGTGATTTGCTAAGGGGGGCCTTTTGTCTGATTTTAAAATTGAAGGTAAGCGCCGCTTAGGATTTTTAATTTTTTTCGTTTTATTTTCAGCTTTTCTATCGACACAAATCATTATTCACTCGACTAAGACTTTTGAAAAAAATGGGCACTGGCTTTCTGGTAAATTATTGCTGGCATCTAGCATAGGTCTGATGGGATCAAATTTTTTTGCCTCAGATCGCGTTTCTTTGAATGGAGAAAGCCTTCATTTGGGGGCTTGGCATGGATATCAAGAGGTAATTTATGCTCGTCCCATTGAGCCCCAGGAAATAACTGCAAATCTCACTCTTGAAAAAGATGGCTATGTTTATATTTTATATTCAACGACGGACTTTGAGTTTTCGGGAGTCAGGCTCAGCCGAAATCTTAAGTTTCCAGGAGCGGCCCTAGAGGTTGACTCCGATGATCACTTTCGAGTTGTGAATCCCATCGATGGGTTGCAGATCAGCAAGGACTCTGTTCAATTAAAATTAAAGTTTACAGGTGAAAGTGTTTCGGTTTTTGTTGATGAATTGTTGGCCACGACATTGCGCTCAGGAAGTTTGACGTCAAAGACGTTGCGTCTGCGGGGTGGCAAAATAGACGCGAGTTTTAAAAATATTGTGATTCTTGAAAAAGGAGAGACTTCTTTTGAAGACTTTGTTTCTCCTTTTGAATACCGATTATTTTTTGGTTTTGTGACTCTTTACTGGTTGTTCGCTTGTGTATTGATTTTCAGAAAATCGGTTAACGAGCAGCTAAAATTTTTTAAGATAATGGCGTTGTGTTTTACTTGGCTCGTTTGCCTATTTTTTTATGATTTAGTCGATAAAAATATTTGGGCAGGCTCATATCATCAGGCCGGATATCTTCCTGGTGGAGAGTTTGAAAGCAATATAGGCGTTACTTACGAAAAAAGCAGGGTGCTTTTTTTTGAAGGAATCCGCCAAGCACTTGAAAAAATCCATCTTATAAAGCCCCTTGTTTTAGGAGCTAACTTTGCTCAAACTCCTTGGGTCTCTCGGCAGGTGCAAAGACAGGCTCAAGATCAGAAGTACTTTCAAGTCTATGAACATGTTTTGAGTGTATCGGATGATTCGGTGTTTGTTGTTAAGAGTCCCGATGAAGTTAAGCTTCATAATTTCGATGCGGCAAAAAATCGAAGAGTATTGTGGTTAGGCTCTTCGCAAACTTGGGGGGCAGGTGCTAGTAGCAGATTTGCTAGCTTTCCAAGTCTTGCTGTTCGAAATTTACAGAAAGAAATGGGTGTTAAGTTCTCATATTTAAATCTTGCCACATGCTCCAACCGATCAGGCGATCAGCTGAAAGAATTAAGGAAATATATTTCAGTTTGGCAACCTCACTTTATCATCGTGAACCTATCGAGCAATGATGGGAGAGCGAGCGTACTTGCAGAAAACTTAGTAGAAATGTGGCGAATTGCAAAAGACCGTGGCGCAAAGATGATTTTTGTTCTCGAGCCCAACAGCTTAGAATTTTTAGAAGTTGAAAATGCAAATCATTTGGCAATGCTTGAGCTAGGCAGAAAGCTAAAAGTCCCTGTGATCGCATTGAATCAGTATATAAATGGTCCTTCGGTCTATGACTCTGGATTTATTTGGTGGGATCTGGTGCACATGGCACATTATGGCCACAAAGTTACCGGAGAATGGCTGGCTCAAGAGCTGATCAAATACATTAAATAATTACTTCTTCATATGCTCAGGCGTGAATGAATCTGGCAAAAGCTCGCTGAGCTTCCAGGTGCGTTTGATGCCGTGCAGGTCAGCCACATGAATGAGTGTATTTGGCTCGGCAAATTCTGCTATGACTTGACGGCACATGCCGCAGGGGGGCCAGCCATCGCTTGTGACGACGACGATGTCGCGAATTTTTGAAGCTCCATTTTCGCTCATGGCTTTCCAGATGGCGACGCGCTCAGCACAGACGGTGGCGCCAAAGCTTGCGTTTTCAATATTAGCACCAGAATAAGTTTTGTCATTTTCAAGGACGAGGGCTGCTCCCACTTGCACTTGGCTGTAAGGAGAGTGTGAAAATTTTCTGGCTTCTTTGGCCATTTCAAAAAGAGTTTTTTTCATATGTTATAACCTACATGAGAGAGGGTTTTGGTCAGCCATAAAAGTGGAAGACCTTGAATGGCAGAAAAATCTTGGCTTTCAATCTTTTCGAAAAGCGAAATCCCACGAGATTCAATCTTGTAACTGCCAGCACAGTCGATGGGATTTTCAGCTTGGACATAAGCTTCTATTTGGTTCCTTGAGAGCGAGCGCATGGTCAGCCGTGTGATATCTGTGTATGGGATTTCGTATCCTTTGTGAATTACTATAACGGCTGTAATGAGCTTGTGAGTTTTTCCGCTCATCATAGCCAATTGCTCACAGGCGCGTTCAAAAGATTTTGATTTTCCAATAATTTGCCCGTCGAGCGAGACCAGCTGGTCTCCACCAATCACGCAGTTAGAGCTGGTGGCAAGTGACCGAGCTTTGCCTGCGGCTAAAGTTTCGGCCAAAGCAAGGGGAGTAATGCCTTGAGATTTATAACTATCCTCATCAAAAAGGGGGGCTTTGGCCTGAAATGCAAGGCCTAGGCGGCTCAAAAGCTCACGCCGATACACAGAAGTGCTAGCTAAAATCAACTCAGTCATGGGCAAAGAATAGGCAATTTTCAATGAGATTTCAATAGCTTTGCGCTTATGGGATGGGTAGGGCCTTTCTTCTGTTCTTGTCGCCTTACACAGAGTTCGAGTCCGAAGTTTATTTTCGAGAAAAAAACAAAAAAAGGGAGTATAAGAATCTACTGAAATGCTGAATAAAACTACAGGTTCTCCAAAATCAATGCCCGATGTGGCCAGTGAAAAAAACAAAGTTCTGACCGGTCGTTTGGACTGGGTTGGGATGAATGGCATTCAGACGCCTATTTTGATTCCCTCTTCCAGTGGAGTCGTGATGCATGTGCCGGCTCAAGTGTCGGCTTTTGTGAGCCTTGATCAGTCTGAGGCGCGTGGCATTCATATGAGCCGACTTTTTAAGCTCACTCAAGACAAGCTGCCATTAAAAAAATTTTCAGTTTCGCTTTTACAAGAGTTGCTCAATGAGTTTTTGCAGAGCCATCAAGATCTTTCTCAGGCTGCAAAAGTGTCGGTGGAGTTTCAGGCAATGGTCGAGCGCCAAGCACTTAAGTCGGACAACAAGGGCTGGAGAACATATCCTGTTAAGTTTTCTGCTGAAAAATCGAATCATCAAGATCAGTCAAAAGAAGTCTACAAGCTGCAAGTGGTGGTCACTTATTCGAGCACATGTCCAGCTTCTGCGGCGTTGTCTCGGCAGTTGATACAGGATAATTTTAAGAGCCAATTTCGACAAACTAAAATCGATGAAGCACCTCTGGATTTTCAACAAGTTTACGAATGGCTTGGGACTCCGGCGGGAATCAACGCCACTCCGCATGCGCAGAGAAGTTTTGCCACGATCGAAGTAGAGCTTGAACCACAGGCGGGTGCTGACTTTGTGGGTTTGATCAATTTGATCGAAGAGACTTTGCAGACCCCCGTGCAGACCACTGTTAAACGAGAAGACGAGCAAGAGTTTGCGCTTCGCAATGGACAAAACCTCATGTTCTGTGAGGACGCGGCTCGGCGCCTGAAGATGGCTCTGGCGGCAAGGCCTGAGTTTATTAATTTTACGGGCGAGGTTCGGCATGTTGAAAGCTTGCACCCTCATGACGCCGTGAGCATGTTCTCAAAATAGCAGATTATAAATGAGAATCATTATCAAATAAATTGACCTTCAAGGGTCTGCTCATTACAATTTTTTAATGAAATCATCTTCAATTAATTTACCGGCAGAGAAAATTATTAAACGCGAAAAATTCGATGAGTCAGCTTTTCGTCAGATGATTCGAACGATGAATCTTAAAGTGACCGATCAGCGTCTTTTGATTTTTGAGGCTCTGCATTCAGGCCGAGCCCACGTTACCGCTCAGGAAGTTTTTGAAAAAGTTCATGCGGTGGATGGAGCTGTGGGCTTTGCAACTGTCTATCGATTTTTGCGAAGCCTCACCGAGTATGGTTTTGTCACTGAGGTCAGAATGGGCGGTATGTCCGCGCGTTATGAGCTGACACCCAAGCGCCATCACGATCACTTGACATGTATGTCTTGTGGCAAAATTTGCGAGTTTGAAAATCATGAGATCGAAAGTTTGCAAGAGCGGGTTGCAGCACAGTTTGGTTTTGAGCTGACCTCTCACGTTTTGGAGCTTTATGGCCATTGCCGTGATTGCACCAAAGCGAAGCTTAAAAAAAGCTAACAGCCTGGTTGCACCTCTTTGGACCTTTTGAGAGACTTCTCGAATGGCACAAGCAGATTTTGACGGCATTGTTATCAAAGGCGCACGCGAGCACAATCTCAAGGGGCTCGATCTCGAAATTCCTCGCAATCAAATCACGGTGGTGACGGGCCTGAGCGGCTCGGGCAAATCTTCTCTCGCATTTGATACAATCTATGCCGAAGGTCAGCGCCGCTATGTCGAGAGTCTTTCGGCTTATGCTAGAAACTTTTTAGAGCAAATGAAAAAACCCGAAGTCGATTCGATCACGGGCCTAAGCCCCGCTATTGCGATCGATCAAAAATCAGTAAGCCACAATCCGCGCTCAACAGTAGGAACGGTGACTGAAGTTTATGATTTTATGAGATTGTTGTTTGCAAAAATTGGCGTGCCCGAATGCCCCGAGCACAAAGTACCAGTAGACAGTCAAATGCCAGCACAAATTCTTGAAGATATTTTTCGCAAAGAAATGGGTGCTAAATTTTATGTTCTTGCGCCGATGGCACAGGGCAAAAAAGGCGAGTTTTTGGCCGAGTTTCAAAAGTGGGCCAAGAAAGGCTTTGTAAAAGCCAAGGTCGATGGCGAGATGATCGATCTCGAAAAATACATTCAGGCCTCAAAAAAATTAGCCAAAACAAAAGCTCATGACATTGATCTTGTTGTCGACCAGTTAGTCCTCAAAGAAAACGTAAAAGGCCGCTTGGCCGAAAGTATCAATACAGCTCTGGGCTTGGCGGATGGTCGCTTGATTATTGAATCGACGTCTGGTGAGCGCACTAATTATTCCATGCACAGCGCTTGTCCGATCTGTGGGTTTTCTTTTCCGGAGTTAGAGCCCAGATATTTTTCATTCAATAGTCCGCGAGGAGCCTGCACTGATTGTCACGGGCTTGGAACTCTCGATCTTGTTGAAGAAGAGCAATACAAATACGGCGATGACAGTAAGGTTCTTGAAAAGGTCAATTATCGCTATATGGGTAAGGGCGGTAAAGGTGGCCCAGGTTCAGACAAAAAAATCTCGGAAGACGATGAAGAATCTGAAGAGGTTGAAATGTCAGAGTGTCCGACCTGTCATGGCACTCGTCTTAAGCCTGAAGTATTGAGCGTTCATGTTGGCGGAAAAAATATCGCTGAACTTTCAGAGATGAGCTGCGTCGACCTCGAAGAGTGGGCCAAGGGACTCAAGACCAAAGCCAAAGAGGGTTTGATTGCCGAAAAAATTAATAAGCAAATCCTATCTCGGCTTGAGTATTTGATTCGAGTGGGTTGTGGTTATCTTTCGTTGTCGCGCTCGGCTCGGACTTTGTCTGGTGGCGAGGCTCAGCGCATTCGCTTGGCTACGCAAGTGGGCTCATCACTGATTGGCGTGTTGTACGTAATGGATGAGCCATCTATAGGTCTTCATCCGAGAGATCACCATCGGCTTCTAAAAATCATTGGTGAGCTCAAAGATCGTGGCAACACGATTCTTTTGGTCGAGCATGATGAAGACACGATTCGCTTTGCAGATCACGTGATTGATATTGGTCCACGGGCTGGCAAGCTCGGCGGGCAATTAATGTCACGTGGAACCCCTGAGCAAATAGAAAAAGACCCCAACAGTCTGACCGGACGTTATCTTTCGGGAGCTGCAAAAATTCCAGTGCCCAAGGAGCGTCGCAAAGGCAATGGCAAGTATCTCAAGTTATTGGGCGCAACCGGCAATAATCTTCAGAATGTGGATCTAGAAATTCCGCTTGGAACTTTTCTGACAGTGACGGGAGTTTCAGGCAGTGGCAAGAGCACGCTCATTATTGATACTCTCTATCGAGCTCTTTCGAATTATTATTACCGCGCTAGTCACCAGCCTTCGCCGTACAAAAAAATTGAAGGATTAGACTTGATCGATAAAGTTATAGATATCAATCAACGCCCCATCGGCAGAACACCACGCTCAACACCAGCCACCTACGTGGGTTTATTTCCGATGATTCGTGATCTGTATGCGGCGTTGCCAGATTCAAAGCTTCGTGGGTTTGAGCCAGGACGTTTTAGTTTCAATGTCAAAGGCGGGCGCTGTGAGACCTGCCAGGGGCATGGGCAAATCAAAATGGAAATGCACTTTCTGGCCGATGTTTTTGTCATGTGTGATACCTGCCTTGGCGCTCGCTACAACCGTGAGACTCTCAATATCAAATACAATGGCAAGTCGATCGCAGATGTCCTTGCGATGAATGTCGAAGAGGCCCGTGATTTTTTTAAAAATCATCAGCAGATATTTCGCAAACTTGAGACTTTGCACAAAGTAGGTCTTGATTATATGACTCTCGGTCAGAGTTCTACCACTCTGTCGGGTGGAGAAGCCCAAAGAGTCAAGCTTAGCAAAGAGCTTTCAAAACGCGGAACTGGTAAAACACTCTATATTTTGGATGAGCCGACAACAGGTTTGCATTTTGATGACGTTCGCAAGTTGGTCGAGTTGATTCAAGATCTAACCGATCAAGGAAACACAGTGCTAGTGATTGAGCACAATCTTGAAGTGATTAAATCTTCGGATCATGTGATTGATTTGGGGCCCGATGGTGGGCGCGCAGGTGGTCGTATTGTTGCAACCGGAACTCCTGAAGATGTCAGCCGAAATTCTGAGAGTGAAACCGGAAAATACTTAAAGCCCTTGCTAGGACGACTGTCTGCCAACAAGAGCCTCTAAATATATTTTGCCAGACGAGCAAAAAATTATTGGCATTTTACGCCAGCGATTTTGATAACCCCTGTGAATGCGCCAACATTAGGAACTGCGGTGAGTTGCGTGCAGCTCACACCAGTTTCAACAGCGACCTTAAAGCCTTGTGCCAAATTAGTTGCGATCTCATCGCGTCCGCCGACTTCGTAATAGCCTTCGAAAGATTTGTATTCGCAAAAATGAACTGGCGGTGGTGGCGATGTCGGATCAGGCGTGATCACTCCGCCGGGCTTATTAAGGCATGAAAATAGTTGTGCGCGCAGAGCCTGAGCGGAGTTCCATCTGGCTTGAGCCTCAGAGTTCATTTGCCATTCATCTACACGATGACTGTTAACTGCATTGGCATATTCTTGGGTGTAAAGCACCCCTACGATCGGCTTATTCATACAAAATGCATATGCAGCTTCACTGTTTTCGAGACCAAAATACAATGCAAAATCTTCCGTCAGTGGCGGTTGGTACCAGAGTCCTTTAAAAAATCTCTGACGAAGACTGTCGTTGCTCGCATCGAGCAGTCCATTGATGGTTGAAGTCTGAGTCGCTGTCATTGGAGTTTCAGGGTACAGAGCCGGAGTGCAAGCTAAAATATGACTGCGAATTTGCTCAACAGTGGGCGCCGTGTATGGAGTTGGGTAGCTTTTGTTATAGATCTGGCAAGACATTGCCATAATCTGCGCGAGCTTTTGAGCTTTGGTTGAAATCACAGGAACAGGCGGGGGATTGACGGGAACATTGCAGGACAAACAAGATGTGACCGACTGTTTGTCGGCGCAAGCGCCTGCTTTTCTGAGTGGGTCAGGCATTACAACCGGCACGGGGCTTGTCGTCGGCACTGGGTCCAAAGTGGGAGGAACATCAAAACTTGAGTTGTCCATAGATGTCGGGCTGAAGCTCATCTTGTTACATGACGTGAGCAATCCCATTCCCGTAACAAGAATCAATCCTTGAAGTAATAATCCATTAATTTTCACGGCAGACCTCCACACTTAGGTAGGTATTACAAACGGCGGGCCAGCCAGACCTTTGTCGCGGCGCGCTTTCAAGTCACTGATATCGAAGAGCAATCTCAATGTGAGAATTGCAAAAATTGTTTTTGAAATTGTTGAGAAAGTAAAAATGAAAAAAAATAGAACACTTTACAGAAAAATATTTTCTGTCATTTGCTGAAAAGAGTTAGAAAAAAGCTCCAAAAGTTTCAGTTGCAGTCGATATTCTTGGCGAAAACCCAATATTTTTGCAAGAGGGTGGTGCTGTACGATCTAGAAGTAGCGTCGGTATGTCGAAATAATTTTCAGTTCTTGTGAAATAACTCGTTGGGCGAAGAACTTGATAGCTAGTTCGTTTAACAGCCAGGTCGCAAAAATGGGGCCGAATCCTAAAAGTGCCACATTCCAATTTAAGAGCTCGGCTAATATGACAATCCCAGCAATTGGAGCTCGCAAACGAAATGAAAATAAAGCCGAGAGACTAGCGGCAACAAAAACAACGGATCCCGTTGAGGCGTTTGCAAACAGTGCTGCTACCGAAATTAAAGGTGTGACCTCTCCACCTTTAAAACCAGAGCCCACCGATAATAATAAGAAAAATAATTTCGCTCCAAATTGTTGCCATGAGGAATCGGCAATTAATTCTTGATTAAGAGCCATCGCAGTTAAGTTCGTACCTAAACCATTGTAAGCCGGGGAGCCGATCGAGTAAGTGGCTGCCAATATAATACATCCAGCTGCAAACAGGGGCGCGCCCATTTTGAATTTTGCTGCCTGAGATTGGATTGAGTGCAAGAGAGCTTCATACACAAAACACAAGGCGGCCAGGCAAATCGAAAGAATCAGCCATTGCTGAATGCTTAAAGTACTCCAAGAAAAATAGATCTGTGGCCAGTGTGTATGGGAAGGTCCCCAGAGACTCGAAAAAAAATAGGCCCCCCAAGCTACAAGTCCAACCCAAAATAAACTTTTGAACGCCGACCGTGTGAAGTGCTGTGGGTGCTCCAGCGCAAAAACTAGCGCTGTCCAAGGAGTGCCAAACGCGGCCGAAAAACCAGCTGCAAGTCCTAGACGCAGGATCAAGCTTCGATTTTCGGGGAGTTGAAAAATCTTTTTAAAAACTTCAGAAATTGCTTCAGCAACTGAGGCGCCTATTTGAATGGCCGCACTCTCTCTGCCAACGCAGGCCCCAAAAAAATGGCTGAGAACAGTCGTTGCGATAATAAAAGGCGCAAGGAGCGACGAAACTTTTTGTCGAGGATTTTTAATTTCTTCGATGATTGTTTCGGATGTTGCCAGCTGACGGAATATCGAAAGTCGTTGCAACCAGTAGAGAGCCAATCCCCAAAGAGGTAAAAATAAAATAGCTACCTTCCAGTGAAGTTGAAAAAAATCAGTGGCTCCTCCTAGGAGAAAAAGAAAGAGCGAAACTCCTGCGGCCACAGCCATCGAGATACATAATGCGAGAATAAAAAAAGAAAAAACAAAGGGTAGACTGATCGACCTGAATCTTGAAGCAGGCCTCAATCAAAAGCCTCAGCAAAAAGCTTTGTTTTATCGAAGCCATCTTTTTCGAGGAGCTGCTGTTTTACTTCTTTGATCATGCCACTGTTGCCGCAAAGGTAAAATGTTGTATCGATATTCATATAATCAAATTCTGGCAAAAAGTGCTGAACGTATCCTTTTTTGCCCTTCCATGATTCAGACGGACGACTGAGAACGTATTCAAACTTAAAATCTTTAAGTTCTGAACTTAATTTTTTGAGTTCTTTTTGATAGTAGATTTCGTTTTCGTTGCGGACTCCAAATAGCAGCCTGTACTTCAAGTCTGGATAAAGATGCTTCTTAGAGGCCAAATAGCAAAAATGCTGCGAGAGCCCTGTTCCGGTATTTAAAAAAACAATTTGCTGAGTAGGTGGCTCACGAAAAAAAAGTCGTCCAAAGGGCCCTGTGAATTGCAGGGTTTGCCCCTCTTGAACTTGCCAGATATAGGTTGAAGCAACGCCTCCGGGGACATGCTTAAACAGAAGCCTGAAGCCATTTTTAGTTTGATCGGTAGAGGCGATAGAGTAGGCGCGCAGAGCTGGTTTGGTTCTTGCGGAACATGCAGAGTTACAAATTGTCCTGCTTTAAAGCTGAATTCTGTGGGTTCGGTCGGAGTCATGATAAGTTCTCTGACGCTGGGAGTGTGGTCGATCAGACCTGAAATTTTCATTTTATAAATTTGACGTGCCGT
>CANCBY010000063.1 GCA_947374445.1 Pseudobdellovibrionaceae bacterium | reverse complement strand
CTGCGGGATCTTAACTTTAGAATGAAATCCGCACAAAAAAGAATTCTAATTACAAATGGATATTTTTTACCTCGGCAAAGCGTGCTTCGCGGTTTAAAAAAGGCGGCACGACGAGGTGTTTTTGTCGGGCTCTGCATTCCCGCAAAATCAGACATCTGGTTTGTTAAGGCCGCGGCCAAATCGCTTTATCTACGGCTTATCAACGCCGGTGTTCATATATATGAATACCAACCAACCATACTGCATGCAAAAACTCTCATCATTGACGATTGGGCCACCGTCGGATCTCACAATCTTAATCACCGTTCGCTGGTCCATGACCTAGAAGTTGAAGCTGTGCTGACATCGCAACAAAGCATTGCTGAGCTTATTCAGCAATGGGATGCCGACGTAAAAAACTCGCTTCCGATAAGTAAAAAAGACTTAGGCAAGATCGGGCTTTGGCAGCAATTTTTGTCGCGCTTTGCTTATTGGTTTCGGTATTGGATCTAAATGTTAAAAATACTTTTGTTCGACCCAATCGAGGAAATAAATGAAGATAACAGTCCTCACTTATAATATTCACAAAGGTTTCAATACTTTTGGTACCAAGCTTGTACTTTATGGGATTCGGCAGAGTCTGCGCGATACCAACGCCGATATCTTGTTTTTACAAGAAGTCGTGGGAGAAAATCAGACTCTCGTGCAAAGCCACAAGGAATGGCCCACAGAGTCTCAGTTTGAGTTTTTGGCGGACCAAGTATGGCCTCATTTTTCTTATGGAAAAAATGCTGTATTTTCAGACCGACACCATGGCAATGCAATTCTAAGCAAATTTCCTATTGAGTTTGAAGAAAATCTTAATATCTCAAACAATACCTTAGAACAAAGAGGGCTCTTGCATTGCAAGATATTGGTTCCTCCTCTCGGCAAAAGACTGCACCTATTTAATACGCATATTGACCTGCTCGCCCAAGGCCGCAAAAAACAAATGAATAAAATAAACTCTCGCATAGAAAACTCAACACAAGACTCTGAAGGCCTTATTTTAGCGGGTGACTTCAATGATTGGGCTCATGATATTCCAGACTGGATTGCTCCGAAGCTAGCACTGCAAGAGGCGCACACGGTTTTGCATGGAAAGCCGGCAAAAAGCTTTCCCTGTTTTTTGCCAGCACTCCGTTTAGACCGAATGTATTTCCGGGGCCTCAGGCCACTTTCTTGCCGCAGCCTCAAAAATCAGCCTTGGAGCCAACTCTCTGATCATCTGCCACTTCTTGCCGAATTTGAATTTGCTTGATAGATTCATCGCGCGAACACAAAATAAAAGAAAGACTCCATGCTAAAGCTAAAAATTGCGATTACAGGTGGCCCTTCAGGCGGAAAAACAACTCTCATTGAAGCGCTACAAAAGGATTCAGCTGACACCATAGCGGTTGTGCCTGAGGCCGCTTCAATTCTGTATCGCGGCGGATTTCCACGAAAGAAAAGTGTTCTCGCAAGAAAATGTGCACAAAAAGCTATTTACTATACGCAGATGGAACTCGAAGACCTTGTTGCCGGTGAGAGCCCTGCTGATATTATCATTTGCGACCGCGGATCTTTAGACTCTATTGCCTACTGGCCCGAAAATGATCGCGACGACTTTTTAACTTCGGTGCAATCAACTCGCGCCACCGAGCTTACAAGGTATCAATGGGTTCTTCATCTTGATACAGCCGATCAAAGTACTTTCGACACAACCAATCCTATTCGCACAGAATCTCACCGCGAAGCTGTAGAGCTAAATAGCAAAATAAAAAACGCCTGGGCCGGTCACCCACAGCGAGTGATAATACCTCATGAAGACGAGTTTTTATTGAAAATTATGCGGGCCAAAAGTGCGATCAAAATGATGCTAGCAGGAAACTCGTTTGAAAAAATTCAAATGACACTCAACCAGCAGTCACTGCAAGAACAAAGCTAATTTGCTCTAGCTTGTAGTACGCCTTTGCTCAGACTGAAGCTTTGCTAGCTGACGATAATAATATCGGTACTCGCTTCTCATTTTGACAACCCAAGCCCCTGTCATAAATAGAAGTGCTCCAGAAAACACCATCAGGGCTGAGCTGTGGGATACGACAATGGCATAAAAAGAAAGTCCCAAATAAATGTATGGCCTTGCTTCATAAATCTTTTCTTCCATCTTTACCCCCTCAATAAGTCCAACATCAGCTCATATCACACCTTTGCAAAATGAGGTCCCTTCCTATTCATCTAATTTTGAAGCTGAGACCAAATACTGTCTACGTTCCTAACGTCTGTTTCAAAATCCTACGAACATGTTTAAAATTGACGCTCGAGTCTTAAGAACTCACTAATCTCATTTCGAGACACCTTCACTTTAGTCATTGCCAAAGCCACCGATAAGTAAGAACGAAGTAATATAGTAGAGGTTTCATACCGACAATGGTCGAGGGTGCAAAATGTCTATGCTGACAAGATTTCGAAAACAGGGAGGCTTCAACCAACTCCTAACACTTATCGAGGTTTGCGATCCTATAAAACAAAAAAACCTTTTACACCTCGTTGGCACCGAAGACCCTGGCTGGGCCTATTTACTAAGATCTAAAGTCTTAACCAAAAATCGAATTCTAGGATGGCCGCAAAATATTTTAATGGAAATAACTCCGCAACTCAGTGACCCTGTGATTCTGGCGTTGCACTCTTCTTTGAATGACAATCATAAGCTGGCATTGATGAACAGTCTCCCTCAAAGCATTTTGCTTCGCGTGACCCAAAATTTAAATGCAGACTTTGCAATAGAATACTCAGAAGCCGAGCAAAATGCGGCTACCATCAAGCTGATCCAGGTCACTCGGGACCTCGAGAATGAAGGTAAAATCAAATTTTCAAATTTTGATCCAAGCCTTTGTCTTGACTCAACTCTTGCCGCTTAGAAGCAGCTTATTTTTTCTTGCTGAAAAAATTTGAAACTAAATCCTTAAGGTCTCGGTTCATAACATCTTTTTTGGCACCTGATTGCCCTACAGTCTTTGTCAGCTCACGACGAGCCACAATCATAGTTGAATCCATGTTAACAGCTTTTTCAAAAGCTTTTTTAGCTCCAAGCAAATCACCCGTTGCTCGGCAATAGAGTCCCGTCACAAAACTAAAAAGTGCGTCGAACTTATCTTCTGGAGCCACTTGAATCAAATCCATTTGCACGGACTTGAGACTCACACCCGGCTTGCTTACGCCCGACTCAAGTAAACCTAATTTTGCCCAGGCCAACAATATTTTATTTTTTTCAAGGCCCGGCTCTACTGCTACAGCTTTTTCGATCAATTGTAGAGCCACGGCATACTGTGCCCGCTGGAGACTGTTCTTGGCCTCCTCAAATTGGCTTTGTGCTTTAAGCCTAGCTTCTAACTGCAATTTTGCCATTTCTTCTTGCAGCTTCTCGCGGTTTCCAGAACGGGCAAATTCAAAAGATTCTTTTGCCAAATCGCTGATCTTTTTACGAGCTGCCTTCGCCTCTGGGGCATCAAGCTCTTTGTTTTCGCCAATCATCGCTAAAAAGGTTGAATAAACCTTTTGTGGCTCGGCTTCAGAAACACTCGTAATCCGCGCCATCATATCAAAAACTTCAAACTTATTTCGCCCCTGAAACTGTGTCTCTATCTTTTTCAAATATTTACTTAGATCTTTCTGAGCAACAATTTTTTCAGACTCAAGAATGATTAAAAGTCCTTTTAAAAGCAAAAAGTGAATAGCCTTGTAAAATGATTCCTCCGGAAACTTCTGCGAGTCAGCCATTTCATTGACTGTTAAGCCCGAAGTAACACTTTTTACAAAGTCTTGCATACTCGAAACAATGGGCATTTCTAAAGCTGGATTTGAATCAGAATAGAGCGGTCCGGGTGCAAGCTTTTGTGAGCCCCATTGCAAATAGTGAGTCTTTAACCACTCAAGAGTAATTTTTCCAGCAACCCAGTCGTGCAAAAATTTGAGCAAAGAATCCGAATCGATCTGAGGCATGGTAAATTCAACTTCAGTCTCAACAAAATTAATTGTCACCGAGGAGTTAATAATTGTGCGCGACAAACGAATACTCATCTGACTCGAAAGAACAATGTTAAAGGCGTGAGGGCTTAGAACACTTCCATGGATGAGCCTTTCGCCCATCTTCTTGGGTGAACTCACACTAATAAAAGGCTCTAAATCCTCAGGCAACACAAAGCCGCTCTCAATCAAAAGATTACCTAAAAGCGTTTCTTGATCAGCAATATCTACTGCGACAATAGCTCCTTGAGAAAACGATATTCCCGAGACTTCGCCATTCTTTCCGACAATATTTAAGTGCCCCGACATTTTTGACTCAATCAAAAGACTATAAATAAAAGGCAAATCATATCCATGAATCTCTTCTAAAGACTCGATGACTTTTCTTTTTTCACGGAGACTGATTTTATCTTTGCTAAAAATCGAATAGAGAGCTTTCCGAGGAATATATTCTGATTTTGCTTTGGGCTCTTCGTCGGCTTTGACTAGCCTGAGCGCATCTTCAATTCCAAACGGCTTTTTTAAAAAAGAAATCGCTTGAGTTAAGCGAATCGCATCTTTCATAAAAATCGCGTCGGTAAAAATACCGCTCATTAGAATAACATCTAACACTTCACTCGGATATTGATTGCGAATAGATGCAACAAAATCGACTCCACTCATGCCGGGCAACAAGCAATCTACGAATAGATATCTAATTTTTTTAGACTCTATCATTTCTTTGACTTCATCTGCACGGGTAGAATTGTAGGCCTGAAATCCAGCACGAGTAAACGCGGCCACCAAGGCTTGCGCCTGTGATTCATCGTCTTCATAAATGAGTATTGCTGGTCCTGCCATTAGATCTCTTATCGGCTTAACGGCACCAAACTCCAGGCCAAAATGGTCGAGTCGAATGCCGACGTAGCCGAGAATCAAAGAAAAATCCTCGACTAAGTTCTAGCCCAAAGTAAATTTAAGCCTTCTTTAAAAAACGAAAATACTTGTCCTCGACGACGTCCATTTCCATGACGTTGCCTTCTTTGTCCTTAACTTCTGCCGGTGGGTTTACACCATTGTCGGTAAATTCTTTGCCATGAACAAAAAGAACATTCTCTTCCGTACCTGAAGACTCCGAATAATATGGAACATAAAATGAAGCCACTTTACCTTGTGCCGGTAAAAAGCCTTTAACCATGTTGACCTGATCAATAATAATTTTAGGGCAGTTAAGATAAGTCACTGGCGCTTGACCAGCATCACCGAGCCATTTAATCCACTCACGAATACCGCACGAGTTGATGCTTTTCACTCCACCCAAATCTAATTCAAGCTTGCCCGAACCCGAAATTTTATGTTGAGAAAAATCCACGTCCTCATCGATCACTCCTGTGATCTGAATCTTGGAAAGATCGCCCACCTTGTCTATTTTAATATCAAATTTGCCCATAGTTCTCCCCGTTCTTATTTTGCTAATACTTTTTCAACTAAATGAAGACTTTTTTTAACCTGAGCCCTTTGTCTGTTGCTCAGTCCCAAAGGGATTACACAACTGACCAAAGTCTTCTGACCCGGTATAACTCCTAAATACAGTGCTTCACAGTGCTCAAACATAATCACACATCCGAGACCGGCTCCGCCCTCGCCTCGCAAATTGATCGCGTCACCAGCCCCTTTTTTATACACTTCATCCATTCGCTTCAAAAATTTTCTTATGTCCAAAGATCCAAATGGATCTTCACAGGTCATCACTAGTCGGCCCTCAGACTTAAAAAGCCGAATTATCGATGAATTCCCATCTTCATATGAACAATTTTTTTGACCTTTGCTTGCGGCTTCTTTAGGAGCATCAAACATTGCGTTCATGTAAAGTTCTTCGACAATAGCATTCCCTGATTCTTTAACGTTTTGGCTTCCAAACTTGCCAATAAATTCTTCAATCTGCTCAAGCAATTGAGACTTCTGCATGGTCGAACTAAATTTGATTTCGATTTCGTTTTCAACATTACTAACGATTCTACGTCCCCCATCAACAAAATAGCTTTCAGGATTTAAAAGAAAATCACCTGAAGCATTAAGGTCTTGTAAAAAATAGGAGTCCCTTTTCTGAACAAGGCTTTGAAAAGGATTGTCTACAAGAGTACTGACAACTTGCTCCGGCAAAAGGTTGTCACAAACCAAGATACTTTTGCTGGGGTTTTGGTTTTTTACATCCTCGGGGGGAATCAGCTCAAGATCGCAAAATTGAACTTGAGGACTGCAAGAAATCTGCGCCCAATCAAGGCCTTCAAACAAACTTGAAGTTAATGGTTGAGCACTCACGGCCGATCCTTCTCAAACTGAGTCATAAAAAATGTTATGTCATCTATCAAAGCAGTGCCTTGTCGATAATCACTAAAGATTTTCACAAGGTCTTCAACTGATTTTTGAATCGGAGGAAATCCCTGATTGGTCGCTAAAATTCCCTTGATAAATTCACGCTCGCCCCAACCACGCAGCTCAGGGTTTTGAATATCAGGCAGACCATCCGTGTAAAGAAATATTCTATCGCCCGGCTCTAGTGTCATAGAGTGCTGTTCGTACTCAGTGTCTCGATCTTGCCCCAAACGAGCGCTGGTCACCTCGTTCAAAGCAATTAGATCTTTCTTCTTCAGTGGGCCATCTTTTTCTTTGATCAAAAATGGAGCCTCGTGACTGGCATTTGCGTACGTGAAGTTTTTTGTCTCTTGATCAAAACAGCCTAAAAAGAAGGTCATCATAATCCGCCCTTTAGAAACATCATACACAGCCCGATTCAACAAACTCAGCGCACCAGCAGGGCTCACATCTAACGTTTCAATAATAGTAGCGGCTGACTTTGCAGCGCTTGTAATAAGTGCGGCCGGAGCCCCATGCCCTGTGGCATCACCAATCCACAGATATATCTTTTTTCCAATTCTCGAGTAATGCCACCAGTCGCCGCCGCACTCACTGGCTGGCTCATAGTGGCCGGCAATGTTAAAGCCATCCATTGACGCAAAAGGCGGAGGAAACAAAGTCTCTTGAACTGTCTGTGCGGTCTTGAGCTCACCTTCCATACGGGCTTTTTCAGCAGTCTCTAACATTAAACGAGAAACCTCTTCAGCCATTCTATTGAAGCTATCGGCAAGGCTTCCCACTTCATCATTCGATTTTACTTGAACTCGGATATCGAACTGCCCGCCAGCAATTTTTTTGGTTGCCTGAAACAATGCTGTTAACGACTGAGTTAAGCTTCCCGAAGCAAAAAGACTCACGATCGTAATCACGCTCAAAACCAAAAGAAAAAACAAAATAGACTTATTAAGCAAAACTTGTCCGGCCTTTAAGGCTTCGGTCTTTGGCACCAAGCTTAAAACGTAGAGATCACCAAAATTAATTTTTGTAAAACTCACCAACCAACTTTTGCCGACAGAAGTCTTAAGCTCGGCTGTCCCAGAAGAAAACTTTTGATCGCTCAACCGCGAGTCAAAATTAAGATCCATCACCTCGCCAAGATCTTTACCCTCGGAGCCATCGTAGCCCAAAAGGACATGCCCTTTGCGATCCACCAAATAATTTTGCCCATTTGATGGCGAGCGAAAACTTAAAGCCTGGTCTTTCAGCAAAGCTAAAATTAAAAAATAAAAATCTCCTTCGGGAGTCTTTACCTTTTCAACAATCAAAACACGATCATCTTGAAAAGGAACTTTAATCAATCGAATTGGACTCAGTGCCGCTTCTTGCAAAATTTTTGCAAGGTCAGGCAAACTCGATAGAGACTGTGCATCGGGATTCTTTTTTTCAATCTGGTCAAGCAGAGTCGCTTGGCCATTATTCATTCGATAAACTCCCACCGAATCAATCAGTCCCTCAGAGTCAAAAATACTCCTCGCAACAGAGCCAAAATGTTTCAGTACTACCAACTCTTGAATCATTGGCTTGGCAGTCATAAGAGCGGCATTGAGATTTGTTCCAACCTGCGCCGACAATGTCTTTGAAACCGCTGCGGAACTTTCAAATACATAAGCGATTTTGTCTTTTTCAAAAATTCCTAAAGCCAAGACTAAAAATAATGACAAGGTTACCAAAGGAATTAACGTCAGCATCAACAATATTTTTGTTCGGATAGAAAAACCCAGTTGAACTCTCATGCCTCATTATGGAACGACGCGATCACGATTGTGTAGGATTACTCAACAGGACTAGATTTTGATCGAAGACCAGCACAACAAAGTCCAGCAGCCAATACCTGAATCGATAGCCTGAACTCTTAAAAAATCTCCAAAACCAGACCTTGGCCCATGTCGCCAGCAAGACAAAAATCCGAATAATTCTGCGATGATCGAAGACAAAAAAAGCTTCAAGATATTTGATACACTTTTAGAGCCTGTTTTTATCGTTGATGAAAATAAAAAGGTTCTCTACTGCAATGAACCAGCAGCACTGATCTGTGAAATGTCAGCGCGGAAAATTTCGCGTGGACAGGTATTTGATGAAATTATTTTATTTCATGAGTCCCCTGCATTCTTGGCCGCATTAAAATCGATTGACGAAGCCTCACCATATCAAGAGGTTGTCTTCAAAGCAGCTGCTTCTGAAAAGCCAGGCCGAGCGCAATTGACCTGTCAGCCCATCGGCCTCTACGAGTCTGATAAAATTGCATGGCTTATATTTTTTCGAGATGTCACGCTTGAAGAAACTTTGCAAAAAAAATATCGAGCCGAGCTAGAACAAGTTCAGCATTACTCAAAAAATCTCGAAAAAATGGTCGACGAACGCACGGCCGAAATCAAAAAACTAAATCAAACGATGGCCGCCCTGCTCGACAGCCTTGGCCAAGGATTTTTTATCTTTAACCGAGAAGGCCTTTGCCTTGAAATCTACTCCAAAGCTTGTGAGACCACGGTCGAAACCAAACCACCAGGGCAATATGTCTGGGATGTTCTGCGCCTCTCTGAAAAGCAAGTCCCTGGCTTTAAAAAATGGCTCACAACTGTCTTTGCAGAAATGCTCCCCTTTGAAGACCTGAGCCCCCTGGGCCCACAGACTTTTGAACACTCAGCAGGAAGCCACATTCAGCTAGAATACTATCCCCTGAAAGCCAATGATGGCCCCACCGAGGGGATCGTTGTTGTCGCAACCGACACGACCAATCTTGTACAAGCAAGAAAAGAAGCCGAGCTTGAAAGAGCCCACGCCAAAATGATCGTCAATCTCGTCAAAAACAAAAGGCAGGTGGCAGGCTTCTTACGAGAATCGAGCGAGATCTTAAAAGGGCTCAAGTCCGAGCTTGTAAAAAAAGAAGCCTTAGATCAAGAAAGCACATTCCGCTATCTCCATACTCTCAAAGGTGGCGCCTCATCGTTCTCGATCAAATCAATGGTCGACGTCTGCCATGAAGCCGAAACATGCCTGTCTCAATTTAAGTGGGATGGAGTGACGGGGCCTGGCATCGAAAAATTAATTTCGTTGAGCCAAAACATCGAAGTGAATTTTGAAAGCTTCAAAGAAGAAAACCAAACAATTTTAGGAGCTGCAGCTCAATCCAGCGAACGATGGATCGAAGCACCGCTCAGTCGCTTTATTGATTTTAGAAAAAATCTCGACAGCAAAGCCCCGCATCTATCTGAGGCATTCTCGCAATCATTTCTCTCTGAACCCATTGAACGCCACTTTTCTCACTACAATGAAGTCTTGCAAAGTGTGGCAATCAACGAAGGCAAGCAGATTGCACCGCTGTCTTTTAAGAATGGCTCGCTGGCGATTATTCCTGATCCCTATGAAAATTTGTTTTCAACTTTTATTCATTTCTTTAGAAATGTCGTAGATCATGGGATCGAACTTCCGATAGACCGCGAAACTTTGGGTAAAGCGCCCGAAGGCCAAATCTCTGTTGAGTTCCAAAAAACTCAGGCATTGGGACAAGAGTGCCTGCTAATACAAATAAAAGACGACGGCCGAGGCGTTGACCCGCAAATTATTCGTAAAAAATTTGCTGAGAAAAACCATGATCTTTCAAAAGAAAATGACTCACAAGTTATCCAGCATATTTTTGACTCTCAGTTTTCAACCAAAGAAGTTGTCACTGAGACCTCAGGACGAGGAGTCGGAATGGACGCGATTCAATTCGCAGCAAAAAAAATGGGTGGTCGCAGCTGGATCAAATCCCGCTTGGGACATGGGACCATACTCTTTGTTTTAGTTCCTTGGCAAAAAGCCGGGCAACCCAACATCAAGGCCGCTGCGTAAAAATTTACTATTTTAAACTTTATTGTGCTTGGCCCAAACACCCTTGAGCTTTTCCTCAAAGGCTTTAGCAGCAAAAGGTTTAACCATATACTGACTGACTCCAGCCAAAATGGCCTCTGTCACTTGATCTCTCTCACTCTCAGATGTGAGCAAAACAAATGGCAGCTCGACCCAGTCAGGATGAGTTCTCACCTGCTTCAAAAATTCAAGCCCTGACATTCGTGGCATATTCCAATCTGAAATTACCAACTCAATTTTTTTACCAGGGACATTGTTTTGCACCAAAAGATGAAGAGCCTGTTCGCCATCCGCTGCTTCAAAAATAAATTTATAGCCCATGGCCTTCAGCTGATTTTTAACCAAATCTCGAATAGTCGGCATGTCATCTACAACTAAAATTTTTGTGCTCGGTGGAAACATATCTCAACTTTAAAACACCAAGCGCGTTTGCCAAGCGCTTTCACACGAGCTCGACCAAACTTAATCAAATTCGTGGTCAAATACTACTTCGGCTCCTGCCCAAGCCCAGACCAAAGTGCTAAATTAAGGTCTTGTCACCCACAAAAAGTCAGCTCGAGGTCCATCCAATTCGCTGGGTTGAGTGGCTACTCCCTCTTCCGTGTTAGACATCCCATCAACATTGAGCAACGAAACCGTGGTTAAGTTCTTAATCCCTCGAGCCCGCAGCCTGTCTGGCAGTCCACCGCCATATTGAACATGAAACTCACCCACAATGATCACCAAAGACTGCTCAGGATGCTGGCGTAAAAACTCTGCGGCCTGCCAAGCCATTGTGTCATCCCAAATACTCTGCGCGACAAAGTAATTTTGTGCCGCTGAAGGATCAGGCAAATGACCAATAGACTCTTTAAATCTCTCAAAATAACGGGCATTGCCTGTCTGAAACAGCGGCGGCAAAAGAGCCTTTTCTGAAGCTGTCAGAGAGTCCAAGCCATTCTTTGCTACTTTTCCGGTCAATGAGCGAGGTGAATTCAAGGCAATGACCATCTCTCGGCCCAACCTTGGCACCTGAACTTGTGGGCGATAAAAATCAAACGAAAATCCGCCCCATCCGACGGCCTTTAAAAAATCGGCTTCAGACATGCTGCCTTGTCTCCAACGATTGACGGCCGTTTGATCAGGATAGCTAAAAAATTCCATGCCGACAGACACCAAAAGGCCACTTTCTTGAGCTTTTTTAAGTATTTGCAACTGCTGGGCTTGGTGATAAGCAAAAGCATGCTGCTCTCCAAGAACCAGCACTCCCCCGGGCTGCAAACGCGCCACGGTTCGCTCTAATGAAGACATCTCTCCGGTTCGGCCATCGATCAAATGCTGAGTTTGAGCATGGGCGCAGGCACTGGTCAGAAGAAATAACGTAATCGT